>JAJRSN010000205.1 GCA_024278715.1 Calditrichota bacterium | reverse complement strand
CAATGGCAAAAGGTAAATCTGAATTATGACTTCACTTACAAAATCAAGCTTTTTCAAATCAATTTGGGGGTATTTACCCAGATTGACGAGATCACCGGTATTCCCCCTTCTTCCACATCTTTCTTTTACGAAACCAGGCTGCAGGCGGGCGAATATTTCTGGAGAATTTATATTGTTGATGAGTTCGGTAATACCAGCGGATCAAAAGAAGGAGCCTTTAAAATTCCTTAAACTTCAGGGAAAACAGAAAAAACGAGAGGTAGGCATGAGCGTAAAAAATCCCTATCAAACGCTTTTACGCATTAGCGAACAGATGAATTCGATTCACGATATTAACATGTTACTGGATCGTATCATGGACGCAGCCATGGAAGCTCTTTCTGCGGAACGTGGTTTTATTTTGCTGAAAAGCGCAGATGACGATAATCAGTTTACGGTTGTTACGGCACGCAATATTACCAGGGAGACCATCGATTCCATTCGCGGTTACTCGTCCAGCGTGGTGAATCGGGTGCTGGAGACCGGAGAAGCGATCTTAAGTATCGACGCGCAGGCGGACGAGCGTTTTGCCGGTTCGGAGAGCATCATCATGCAGCAGATCAAATCCGTCATTTGCACTCCGTTGATTTTTAACGGTCGCATTATGGCAGCCATTTACATGGATAGTCGGGCTTCGGTTCGTCAATTCGATCAGGAAAGCCTTGAATTTCTGAAAGCCTTTGCCACTCAGGCTACCATCGCTCTTAACAACGCCCGCATGTTTGAGCGTTTGCAACTGGAAAATCAAAAACTGAAAAGACAGATTTCCCTCTCTCAGTCTTTCCCTGAAATTATCGGTAAAAGCGAGCCGATGCTGAAAATTCTGGAAATGATTCGCGATGTGGCGGATGCCTCAGCCTCGGTTATGATCGAAGGAGAAAGCGGCACAGGAAAAGAGCTGGTAGCGCGAGCCCTGCATTACCATTCAACGCGAAAAGACAAAGCCTTTATACCTATCTTTTGCGGCAGTTTGTCGGAAAACCTACTGGAAAGCGAATTGTTCGGACATAAAAAAGGTTCATTTACGGGAGCAACGGAAAACAAGCGCGGTTTATTCGAAGAAGCCGACGGCGGCACCCTGTTTTTGGACGAAATTGCCGATGTCAGCCCTACCATTCAAACCAGGCTTTTAAGAGTGCTGCAGGAAGGCGAATTTAAGCGGGTAGGCGAAAACCAAATCAGAACGGCGGACGTGCGCATTATTGCGGCAACCAATAAAGATTTGTGGGAAGAAGTGCGCAAAGGAAATTTTAGAGAAGACTTGTATTACCGGCTGAACGTCATCAACATTAAGATGCCGCCGCTCCGTCACAGAAAAAGCGATATTCCCCTTTTGGCGGAGCATTTCCTGAAACATTATGCTCTTAAAAACAAGAAGAATATTACGGGATTCACCAAAGAAGCGTTCCGGTACTTGCAGGAATACGAATGGCCCGGCAATGTTCGCGAGCTGGAAAACGCGATTGAGCGCGCGGTGATTCTGACGCGCAAACCGGAAATAGACGTCGATCTGTTTAATTTTCGAAAAGCCGAAAACAAAATTCCTATCGGCAAGACATTAAAAGAGATCACGCGATACGCGGTTCTGGAAACCATTAAAATGACGGGGGGGAACCGAACAAAAGCCGCCGAAATTTTAGGCGTTTCCCGACGCTGGTTACACTACCATTTGAAAGAATGGGGAATGATTGATGGAGCTTAAAGGTTACAAAATAATTCGGGAAATCAGCCGCGGACCCATTACCACCGTTTATCTTGCCAATCAAAAAACCCTGGACCGGCTCGTATTCTTAAAAGTTCTGAACGTACATATTAAAAACGAGCCCGATTTATTGGAGCGCTTTCGCCGCGAAGCCAAAATTTGCGCCCGATTAAAACATCCGAACATAGTCGGGATTTTCGATTTTGGTTCAACTCAGGAATCTTTTTTTATTTCCATGGAATATCTGGAAGGAAAAGCGCTGGATGAGATCATCCGCGAATACCACCCGCTGCCCTTTCCGGTTATTCTGTTTATTTTGAGGGAAATTGCCCGCGGATTGTCCTACGCCCATCAATTCGGGGTAATCCATCGGGATATTAAGCCGTCTAATATCATGGTGGAAAAAGACGGCTCGGTGAAAATTACCGATTTTGGTCTGGCTACCAAAGCCGATTTGCCCACGGTAACTGCTCAACAAAGCGCGGTGGGAACTCCGGCTTATATGTCGCCGGAACAAGCCATGGGAAAAACGCTCGACCTTCGCACTGATATTTTTAGTCTGGGCGTTACCGTCTATGAAATGTGCGCGGGAAGCTCTCCTTTTATCGGGCAGAATCTGGCGGAATCCATTAATAAAGTTCTGAGCCACAATCCTCCCGAACTAAAAACGATATGTTCGGATATTCCGGATTGGTTTTCCAAGCTGGTTCATTCCATGCTGATCAAAGACGTCAACAAGCGCCTTCAGACAACGGACAAAATTCCCGAAGACCCGCTGATTAAAAAATTTGCCGCTACCCGAGACGATCTTGCGACCTTTCTGAAAAATCCCGATTCTTTCACGGATTCCCATCAAACAAGCGCAGAAGGAAAGAATCTTCCGGCGCGAAACGGAATCAATTTTAAGTTCTGGTTGCCGGTTATTTTAGGCGGCTTGCTCTCGGTCTTTATGATCTTATGGTATTTAACGGGCTTTCAATCCGCCGGAAACAATCCCGCTCCGGTCGATCTTGCGGATACGGCGCAATTTTCCATCGACACCGCCAAACAAATTACCGCATCCCAAAAACCGAACGCGGCGCAATCCGAACTTGACAAATCGGCGCTCAAAGAAAACAGAAAACCTCAGCCTCGCCGGTTTTCACCGACTCTTGCCGATAAAAAATCCGGTAATAAAACAACGGTCGATTCCACCGGGCAACTATTCGTGATCTGCAATCCCTGGGCTCAAATTTACATCGACGGGCAATATGCGGAGACAACGCCTCTCAGCCGACCGTTAAAGCTTAAAACAGGCGAACATGAATTGGGATTAAAGAATCCGAACTTTGAGTCCCTGACGAAAACTATTGATATTAAGCCGGGCATAATCGATACGGTTCGTTACAGTTTAAAACCGGCTGCGGGATTTATTAAGATTCAGGTGGTTCCCTGGGGAAAAGTTTATCTGGACGGCAAATATGCGGGCGAAACTCCGCTGGAGCTGTCGATCCCGGCGGGGCGGCATGTTCTTAAACTTACAAATCCCAATTTCACAACCTATTACGACACTATTACGGTGTCGGCGGGAGAAACAATAGAAAAAAGAGTGCAACTTGCTAAATAGAGGCATCATTTTTGCCTCTTATTTTATTGAATATGAGGCAAGGAGGTTTGGTCGGCAATGAAGAGATTGATAAAAATAGAAATAAGCGTATTGTTGCTCATGTTATTCAGCGGTACGGGCATTACCGGAGAGTGGCAAACCATCGCTCCTTTGAATACGCCGAGAGCGGGAGCAGCCAGCGTTGTCTGGCAGAACAAAATTTATGTGTTTGGCGGTAAATCTTTAAATAATAAAATATTAAACACCGTTGAACGTTACGATCCCGCCCGCGGAGAATGGGACGAAACCGTTGTGCCCGAATTTTCCGAAGAGCGTTACAACGCCTCGGCTATTCTTTTTGACAATAAAATATTTCTGATCGGCGGCAGAGGAGAAGAAGATGTTTTGAGCAAAGTTGAGGTTTACGATCCTGCGCAAAATTTGTGGTATGATGCGCAGGATTTGCACGAAGAACGCGAAGGCTTTACCGCGGTGATTTTAAATAATCATATTTACGTTATCGGCGGTCAGAAAAAAGAACATTCCATGATGGATGAAATCGAATGGTACGACGAGTCAAAAGATAAGTGGGTGGAAGTAAACGAAGATATGCCCCATCCGCGGGTGGCTCCGTTTGCAGCGGCGGTAAACGACACTTTTTATATGTTTGGCGGCTACTACTTCGGATTGACCAAGAGTTTTTACAAGTGGAAATTTAAATCCGATCACTCGAAATGGAGCGCAGAACCCGACCTGCCGACCGCCAGAGCTTACGGCGCCACCGTTCTTAGAGGCGACAGCCTTTTTCTGATCGGCGGTGAAATTCAATCCGGAAAAACCAATATGGTTGAAATTTTTGATTTAAAGAAGCAGAAATTTATCGGAGGCGCTCCGATGAACACGGCGCGCAGCGGCGTGACGGGCGTTTGCCTTAACGACAGCATTTACGCGATAGGCGGCTACGATCGGGATTCGGACGAACCCCTTGCCGTGGTTGAAGTTTACGCGGAAAAACTGACCGCCATCGACCAATCCCCTTCCTCTTTGATTCCTCAAAGCAAGACGATCATTAACGGATACCCCAATCCTTTTAACGGCAGCATCACTTTGAACGTCGCCGTTAATCGTATTGATTATTATGAGATTGCGCTTTATAATGTTTTGGGTAAGCAAATAAGAACCATTTACAACGGAAAGTTGCGGAATGGACAGCATCGGTTTCAATGGCGGGGCAGAGACGAAGCCGGGCAGGAAGTCGCCTCCGGAGTGTTTTTCATGGTTGTCAAGTCGGTTAATCAAGTTACATCTTACAAGATCGTTTATGTTAAATAAAAATTGGTTTATTTTACTGGTTCTGATATTGTTCGTAAACGGATTCAGCCGGAATGCCGCCGAACAGGCTTTACAGGTTAAACAACTTTACGAATCGTTACAGTTTGAAAAGGCGATTGATTTAAGCCGTCATCTGTTAAAATCGAATATTAAATTCAGTCCAAAAGATCTAATCCTTATCCATCAATTTGCGGGCTATTCGTTTTTTAATTTAGGACAACCCGATTCCGCAAAAAAATATTTTTTAACCATTCTGACGATTGATCCCGACTATCAATTCGATCCCGTGAACACTTCTCCCAAAATCATTAAATTTTTTAACGCGATAAAACAAAATTACCGGAATCAAACTTTAAACGCCGGTCCGATACCTTATACTCGATATGTTTTTCTGGAAGATTTAAGACCCGGAGCGAGCTGGCGTTCCGCTGTTTTACCCGGCTGGGGACAGTATTACAAAAATCAAAAGCAAAAGGCAAAATGGATGGGCGGAACCTTTTTAGCGAGCGCTGGATTTTCGCTGGTATCGCTCTATCTCGAAAATCACTATCATCAAAAATATTTAAACAGCGTTAAACAGCAAGACATCAACCGGAATTATGACAGGTACAATTTGTGGTACAAGACGCGCAGAGTATCTGCGTACATCACCGCTTCGGTCTGGCTTGCTTCGGTTCTCGACGCCTTGTGGACGCCTTATCAGACCGGGCAATATTCTTTTTCGGTCAACGGGAAATCCGGGGAAGCGGCGCTAAATTTTCATCTCCGGTTTTAACAGCCGGGAAACTTGCCGAAGACAGCGGACTTAATATCGAACCGCATTTCAATAATATCCACAAATTTCCGGAACAGATCGGGATCCCAAAGTCCCTTTTTTGTTTCCTCGTCCATCACCTGCAGAGCTTCGGTCACAGACAGCGCGCGTCGATAGGAACGATGCGTTGTTAAAGCATCAAAGCAATCGACCAGAGCAATGATTCTGGCATGCAGGGGAATCCTCTTCCCTTCTAAACCTTCGGGATAACCGCTGCCGTTGAAACGTTCATGATGGTATTTAATCGCCGGCAACACCTGTTGAAGGGATTCCACACGGCTGATAAAAAGCGTGCCTATTTCGGGATGCGCTCTAATAAATTCTTGCTCAGCCTGATGTAACGCCCGGTCTTTTAATAAAATGAAATCCGGAACGGCTATTTTACCCACATCATGGAGCAAACTTCCCTTGTACAAAATCTTCAGTTCTTTTTCCGGCAACTCAAGAGCGCTTCCGCATAAACCGGAGTAATAAGCCACCCGCTCGCAATGCGTCGGAGAATAAGGATTGACTTTGACGTCTGACAGATGCGCCGATTGAATTAAAATTTCCTCGGCGCGGGACGTTGTGCTCAAAAAACGGCTGAACTCTGCTATTTTGACGATCCAATTTTCGGGGAAATGTGCGTAATTGATATCCATGTTTTGAAGACTTTTCGTTTAAGTTGAGGTGTTAGAAAATTCCTGATCATTCTTAGTGCCCTTAATCTTTGAAAAAATCCGTAAACCGTCAATCACCTGTGTGTGTTCGCGGTTTGAACTTCCCTGTTAAAGATCATAAATTATTTCAAACCAAGGCGGCTTTCACCGGTATCGGATAATGAATGTGCGTCCGCGCGAATTACTATTCTTTTTCAAAGCCTTCAGACAATATTAAAAGCCCTGTCCTTACAGACAGGGCTTTGGCAGTGTTTTGATTCTATTATTTGATTAAAACCATCTGTTTTACCATGGCTTTCTGGTCAACTTCCAGACGGTAAATGTACATTCCTGAAGCTACCTTTTGAGAAGCCTCGTTGCGTCCGTCCCAGCGGAATTTGTAGCTGCCCGCGTCCAGAACGCCGTTGAACAGGGTTTTTACTTTCTGACCCAGCATGTTGTACACTTCCAATTTAACATTGGCGAATCCGCTGCGGTTAAGTACAAACTCAATCGTGGTAGATGGATTGAAAGGATTGGGATAGTTCTGTTTTAAGCTGAAAGAACGGATCACGTTATCGGCTCTTAAATCACCGACCGATGTAACGGCTGTGTTTGTTACACTTTGAATCTGCAAAGCCTCGTAACCGCCGTCGGAAGAAGGCACAGCCCAGACAGTTACATCGTCGCCCAAGGTCAGACCGGAAAGATCGATCACATTGTAATTACTATCCACAACAACCGTTGAAGGGGAAACTTTGTACTCGGTATTGGCGATAATTACGGTCGTTTCCGATTTGCCGCCCAAAGAGCTGTTAACAGTTACCATTTCCGGATCGTCTTCCAATTCAATTTTCATCGCCCAAAAATTGCCGTCGGCTTGCAGAACGCCTTTTACTTCCACGATCTGATCGATTTTCAAGTCGGCGAAAGGCATGGGGTTGTCCTGTAAATCGTAGATAACCGTGGCAGAATCCACAAAAAACATCACATCGTTAACCTTAACCGAATCCGCGCCAATGTACTGAATCGGACCCGTTACCTCGATGTGAGTCTTGTTTTTGTCGGTTAGTTTTACGGTTAAAGCGAGATAACTGCCGTCCGTTTCGCGCACCGCTTTAACCTTGACTGTCTGTCCCACGGTCAGGTCAGTGAACTGAATGGGGGTGTGATCGTAATTATAAAATATCGTGGCGGAATCTATGTTGAATGTAACGCCCTGTACGGTAATCTTATCGGCGCTAAGAGCTTCAATTACGCCTTCGATATTAAAATGCGCCATCCAAAAATCTTTGGCTTTAATTTTGTAAGCCAAAACGGAACCGTCGTCCTGAATAAAACCTTTTACTTTTACAATCTGACCCTTTTTAAGATCATTCAGAGTAGCGGGCATATAGCGACCGTCCAAAATTATCGTGTTAGTATCAACATAAACGGTGTAACCCAACAGAATGATGAAATCTGTGCTTAGCGAATCGATAGCGCCCGTTAATTCGATTTTTTGATAGCCGTTTTCACCGTCTTCAACTTCGATTTTAACGGCTAACAGCGAACCGTCATTTAACCGCAGGGCTTTAACTTCGATCTTCATTCCGATTTGCAAATCGCTTAAAGCGCCTTTTTGATGTTTTTTAATTTCAATTTCGGTTTGATCGGTAACCAGAATTTTCTGCCCGCCAATCACCAGATAATCGGTTCCCAGCGAATCGATAGCGCCTTTAAATTCTATTTCAAAGGCTTCTTCTTTTCTTTCTTCCACTTCAATTTTAATCGCCAGGTAACTGCCGTCATCCTGAAGCAAGGCTTTAATTTCCACGAACATGCCGGCGGTCAAATCGGACAGGGTAAGGTAAGAATCATGCCGACCCTTGATTTCTGTTTCGGAATCGACGTAAAACGTCTTACCCTGTACCGTAACTGAACTATCGGTTACGTCTTCAATGACTCCTTTTGCCTTAACGTAATTTTTATGATGATGACCCATTTCTTCTTTCAATTCAATTTTAATCGCAAGATAGGAGCCGTCATCCAATAAACGAGCTTTAACTTCGACAAAATCGTTAACCTTTAAGTTGCCGAACGAATAGTTGTGATCGTCTTTGTATTCCACAACAGTATTTGAATCGACGTAAAAAACGTAATTATTGATAACCAGACTATCGTCGCCGATTGATTGAATGGATCCCTCCATTTCCATGTAGCTGTAAGATGAATCGCTATCGGAATTTTTGTAATAAAAATACGTTTCCAGCTCTACTTCGTGGTCGCGGTTATCTTCCAGTCTGGCTTTCCATTCCCATTTTCCGCCTTCGGGAAGTTTGGACAAATCGAAAGACGCGGTGAATGTACTGTCGAAGTTATTGGTGAAATCGCCGGAAAATTTGTAATCCATGCCCATTTCATGTTCGCCTTTAGCGGCGTTTTCGATTGTCCATCGCATTTTTTTCATTTGCCTGACATCGAGCTCATTAGTGTGCACGTACATATAAAGAGTGCTTCCTTCGGCGAAGAAGGATTCAGATGTATCGGCGCCCGAATGCGATGAGAGGACAAAGGAATTCTGAGCCTGAACATTAAAGCTCACCAAAAAGGTAAGCATTGCAATGAACATTAGGCGGTAAAAGAGTGAACGGTTAATTCTGTAAGTCATAACTGACCTCCGTAGTTTTTATTGAACATTTTATTTATTCGTTTATTATATAAGCAATTGATATGCCACATATCGACAAGTATGGTAAGTCTTTTATTTACAACAGGAAAACGGACAAAAACCGATCAGGCGATTAAAGGCTGCAAAATAAAGCGCAAGATTTGCACAAGCGAAGGATAAAAAATGCGCACGGATAGGAGAATAGTTAAGGGTTAAGGGTTGAAGCGTATAAGCGTACCTCTTCAACTCTCTTAACACGGTAGATTGCCGTCACGGCTTTCCGCATTCTGCTTTCCGATAATCTTTTTTCCTTTTTCTTTTTTCCTTTTTCCTTACCTGTTACTCATCACGCATTACGCGTCACGTTTTTTCACAAGACTATTGACATCAAAAAAGTTATTAATTATATTCGGACTGACTGGTCAGTTCTATTATGTAGAACCAGTAAGTTTTACCAGAGGAGATTTATCATGATCGGCGAATTAACACCTTTGCAAAAAGAACGGCAGACCAAAATTCTACAGGCTGCCGCCAAATATTTCGCTAAAGTCCACTATCACGAAGCGGACATGGAAACCATCGCCCGCGACGCCGGCGTGGGCAAAGGAACCCTCTACCGCTATTTCAAAAATAAAGACGATCTCTATCTCAAAACAATCGAATATCTCAGCAATCAGGCTTTTGAGCATCTGCACAATCAAGCCGCAAACGCTCAGACATTCAAAGAGTACGTGGAAATTATTATTGACACCGCTATCGATTATTTTATCGGTCATCCTGAAACCTTTTCCATGGTTCTAATGTCCAATCTCGCCCGAATTCAAAGCGTAATCAAAGCCATGGAAAACGTGACCAAACATTATCGGGGCTTTTTCGTCGAGCGCATGCTGAAGGCGATCGAAAAAAAGGAGGTGCGCGTTTTAAAGCCCGAAATTATTTACAGCGCGCTGTTCGCCATCATCATCGACGCAGTTCACGCCATCATTATGCGCAAATCAGGTTCGGCGGATGAGTTTAAACAAAACATTAAAACTTTGATTTTAGACGGACTGGTTCTTCAAACAAATTAAAATCAGGGAGATTACCATGGAAGCGAAAACTGTATTGGGAAGAGTAACGATACCGGGAATTGTGTTCGCCTTTCTGATCGGCAATTTAAACGCCCAGATTATTCCGCTCGATCAAGCCATTGAGACGGCTCTGAAAAACAATGAAAAGATCAAACAGGTTGAAGAAAAGCTCCAACAGAAAAAATATGCCGATCTGGAGGCATGGGGCAACTTTCTTCCTTCGCTTAATCTAAAGGCGAGTTACACCCATCTTAACGATCCTTTGCAAATTGATCTCAATCCCATTCGCGAAGCCATTATTCAATTACAAACGGGCGATCAGGTCAGACTGGCGAATTTACAGAGTTTAATCACGAACCAACGTCCTTTGACGCAGCAAGAGATTGCCATGGTTCGGCAAACAGCCTATTCGCAGCTCGACGCCGCCCTGCCCTCTTTTGCAGAAACCTTTAAAGATCAGGATTACAAAACAGCCTCTTTAATCGGCGTTCAGCCTCTTTTTTTGGGCGGAAAACTGATCGCCGCCAAAAAGTTCGCTTCCGCAGAAGTAAAGTCAACGGAAGCGGAATTACAAAAAACCAAAAACGAAGTCGTCAAAGATGTCGTCACAAACTATCTTTCAGTGGTTCTTCTTCGGCAGGTGATAAAAACCCGCAAGGACGTTCTTGCCGGAATGAAAAAACATCGCCGTCAGGCGCAAATTCTTTTTAAGCAGGGATTAATCGCCCGCACGGACGTTCTGCGCGCCAAGGTAGCCGTAGCCGAAGCGGAACGCAATCTGTTTGACGATCAAAACAGACTGGAGCTGGCGTATCTGGCGTTGAAGCACAGTCTGGGATTGCCGGAAGACGCTCCGGTTGTAGTGAGCGATTCCTTGCAATTTCACGCCTTCAACGATTCTTTACAAAGAATTTTGAATCGCGCGCAAAAGACGCAGCCCCTTTTGCGGCTGATTGCAGCCAAGAAGAAAGCCGCGGGACAAAAATTCGTCGCCGAACGAGCCGAATTTTTACCGCAGCTTGCCGCCTTTGGGAAATACGAAATGTATCCCGAGTATCTGTCCTCTTTAGAACCGCGCTGGGCTGTCGGTATCAGTTTGCAGTTCAATGTATTTAACGGATTCAAAAAATACGATCGGATACAAGCTTCCCGCCATCTCAAAAAGGAAGTCGCTTATTTGCAGAAACAGACCGAACGCCAAATTGAGCTGTGGATCAATAAGTCGTATCGCGAAATGCGCAACGCCGAAAAACGCTATCAACAATTGGCGGCAAATATCGAACTTGCCAAAGAAAACCTGAAACTGCAGGAAAAACGATTTCAAAGCGGAATGGGAACTTCGCTTAATGTTATTGACGCGCGTCTTGTACTGGAAAAAAACCGGATTGAGCGGTTGAATTCGCTTTATGAATATTACAAGGCATTGACGGATCTTTTGGTAGCCGAAGGAAACACTCAAAAATTCGTGCAAATCTGGAAATAAGGAGGAAGAACGATGAAACGTTTAAAAAATAAAGCAGTCTTAGCCGTTCCCGTTGTTTTAGCCGTTATCGCAGCGGTTGTTTTAATTTATCAGTCTCTGAAGGCTGAGAACGAAATTTTAACCGGAATTGTGGAAATAACCGAAATCGACGTCGCTTCTAAAATTCCCGGAAGAATCGACTCGCTTTTTGTAAAAGAGGGAGATATTGTTAAAAAAGGTCAACTGCTCGCCCGTCTGGAAAGCAAAGAAATCGACGCCAAAGTCGGGCAGGCGCAAGCGGTAATGGAAGCCGCGCGAGCCAAAATGGACATGGCGCGTCGCGGAGCGCGTCCCGAAGAAAAAGAAGCGGTCGAAAAATTGTACCTGCAAGCCAAACATCAGTTTGAGTTTGCGCAAAAGACTTACCAACGTGTGCGGGGGGTGTATAGGGACAGCGTGATTTCGACTCAGGAGATGGATGAAGCGGAATTCAGATTCAAAGCCGCAAAGGAGCAGATGGAGGCGGCTAAAGCTAAGTATGAAATGGTGATGAACGGAGCGCGCGCAGAAGAAATCCGCGCCGCGGAAGCTCTGTTCCGTCAGGCGGAAAACGCCTACCGCGAGGCTCTGGCTTATCAGGAAGAAACGAAGCTCACAAGCCCCATTAACGGGATTGTGCGCTCTTTGGTAGCCGATCGCGGTGAAATTGTAGCAGCCGGTTATCCGGTTATCACGCTTATTGATCCGCAAGACGTGTGGGTTGTTTTACAATTGCGCGAAGACCGGATGGAAAAAATCGAAAAAGGCAAAATTTTTAAGGGGACAATTCCCGCGCTAAATAATCTGCAAACCGATTTTAAAGTAACTTACATTTCGGCAATGGCTGACTTCGCCACATGGCGAGCCACAAATCAGAAAGGCGATTTTGATCTAAAAACTTTTGAGATCCGTCTGCGTCCCGAAAAGCCCGTTAAGGGTTTACGCGCCGGAATGACGGTGCGTATTGAACTGGAAAAGTCAAATTAAAAAACTTCGGTGAACAGCCATGAAACGACAAAATAAACTTACATCGCCGATAACAGCGGTAATGCGTCGCGAATTTGAACGCATCGGCACGCGCAAGACTCTGTACATGCTGATCATCTTTATGCCAATTGCGATTTTTTTGACCGTCGCTTTAATTTACAAAAACGCGGTGGTTCAGGAACTGCCGCTGGCGGTTTACGACAATGATCACAGCGCTTTTTCGCGATTGATCATTCGCAACCTTGCCGCAAATCCTTCATTTAAAATCGCCAAATACGTGAACGACCAAAAAGCCATCGAAGAAGCCTTTAAACGCGGCGACATTCAGGCGGCAATTTACATTCCGGACAATCTGGAGAAAACAATCAAAGCAGGAAAAAACGGGCAGGTGGTGTTTTTCAAAAATTCAACCAACATCATTGTCGGGAACGTAGCCCTGAAAGCAGCCATGACCACCCTGCGCACGCTTTCCGTGGGAATTGAAGTCAAAAAATTGCAATCTTCGGGCAGCGGTAAAAATCAGGCGTTGGACCGCGCCCGCCCAATCCGGGTCGAAACCGTCTCGTTGTACAATCCGGCTTACAATTACCAGAATTATCTGGTCGCCGGGCTTTTACCGATTCTTTATCAAATGGTCGTAATGATCTCCGCGGTTCTGGTGATCAGCGCGGAAATAAAAGAAGGAACGCTCAAAGAACTTTTTCAAACCGCACGCGGCAGTCTTAGCGCTCTGTTTTTAGGGAAAACACTTCCCCACATTTTACTCCACGCCTGCGGAGTCCTTTTATTAGTGGGTATTGTGTTTCCCCTGTTTCATATTCCCGTGCATTCATCAACGCTTATTCTTATCGTTTATCTGATTTATTTTGTGACAGCCGTCTTTTTTATCGGAATGTTTCTTTCCTGTCTATTTAAGGACATGATGTTAGCCACGGAAGCAGCCATTTTTATCAGCACCCCGGCTTTCATTTTTACGGGTTACACTTTTCCGATAGAAGCAATGCCCCGGATTCATTCGCTATACGCGCAGCTACTGCCTTCCACCCATTTCATGATCGGTTACATCAAACTGTATCAAATGGGGACGCCGTTTCACTATGTTTTACCCGAAGTCCTGAAATTAACCGTTTTTCTGCTGATCGGCGCATTGGGAACGCTAAGATTAATGATCCGTCGTAAAAAGAAATTCTGCGAATCCGGCAATCTGAAAACGGAGGTTGCGTCATGAAAACAAAGATAAAAGGATTTTGGCAGGTCTTTCAAAGAGAGGTTAAACTTATCGTTAAAGATTTGGACCTTTTAACGATTATTCTGCTTTCGCCGTTATTTTATTCACTTTTTTACGGATCGGTCTATTTGCACAAAACAGAGTCGGAAGTTCCGATTGTGATTGTTGACCGGGATCATTCGGCTTTTTCACGACAATTGATCCGTTATCTGGACGCGCATCAGATGTTGAAGGTCGCCGGTATTGAAACGGACCTTGAGCAAGCCAAAATCCGCCTAAACTCCTGGCACGCCCAGGCAATAATCCGGATTCCCGCCGATTTCGAACGGAATTTAAAACGCGGGGGAAAAACCGATCTGAAAATTTATTTAAATACCAGCCGATTTTTACCGGCTAATGACATCAATCGCGCCGTACAGGAAGTAACGGCAACCATGGAAGCCGGAATCCGGCTGCGTTATTTTCAAAGCAGAGGTCTGAATTTCGGTCAGGCGCTGCAGCAAATCGAGCCTCTGCGTGTGGACGACCGCAATCTTTTTAACACACGGCAAAGTTACGGAGATTTTTTGATTCCCGGAATTCTTGCGCTCATTTTACAGCAAACGCTGCTCTTTGGTCTGGCTATGTCTGTGGCTAAAGAAAGCGAATTAAATTCGTGGCATGAATTATTCTCCGGCGCCAACGGCAGTATCTGGGCGGTTATCGGAGGCAAGTCTTTCGTTTACCTTGCGCTTTACATTGCTTACGCCGCCTTCTTTTTCATCGTGGATTACGCTCTTTTAAATATTCCATTCAGGGGGAATTATTTAACATTCCTGCTTTTCAGCGCTCTGTTTTTGGTTTCAGTAACCTATTTGAGTTTTTTTATCGGAACCCTTTTTCAAAGGAAGATTATTGCGTTACAGTTTCTGGTCTTCATATCGTATCCGGTATTTCTTTTGTCCGGATTTAGCTGGCGGTTACAATCCATGCCCAGGGCTCTGCAATGGATAGCCAACCTGATGCCGACCACCCCTTATCTGCAAGGCATGACACGCATTACCGCCATGGGCGCCGGATGGTCGCAAATTTTACCCGAGTTCCTGCATTTATTAACCCTGACCGTTCTGGGACTGATATTAACGCGACTACGCCTAAAACAATTGCTTAATAAAACCTTAAATGCTTCAATATCCAGCCCTTTGTTAAACTGGTACAACGGGTTTAAAAAATTACTTTTTGGCGTGGATTGACCGAAGCTGAAGGCGGGAGAGAATTCCCGCCTTCTTTTTTTCGGCGCTGCGGGATGTTTGAATATCAAAAGAAAGATCAAAATTTTTTAATAAATAAAATTGCCGGGACATTTATATTCATAAGATTTCCAAAACTTCGCCGCAAATTCACTTGGCGTAAATATGCCTGATAACGCCGATCGTTAAAATCATCCGATTAATAAATATTCAACTGATGAAAATTGCTCTTTCGTTTAACGGCTAAAAAATTCTCCCTGGTATTGGACGGCATAAAATATCTTTGTAACTTTACTGCGCTTAACATCCTT
>JAJRSN010000204.1 GCA_024278715.1 Calditrichota bacterium | reverse complement strand
GATTTACGACTTATGATTGACGATTTATTATTTACTACTCAGTCCACTTTGTCACTCTTTACTCGTCTCTGCTTTCTGATAATCTTTTTCTTTTGTCATTTTTCATTTTTCATCTTTCTTACCTGTCACTCATCACGCATCACGCTTCACGTCCTTGTTACTCTGTAACTTTGTCACTTGTAACTTGTCACTCGTCACGCCCCCATAAACCGGTGCATACTCGCGTATAGACCTGCTATTTTTTTTATTATCAACATATTAAGTCATTTTGGCAAATTTGAGCTGCATACTTCAATATACAGTTCCGTTTAAATTCATCATTAATACCGCACCTGTAAATAGTCATATTTTATGCATTCAATTACCGTAAAAATAACGGGATAACTAATCATCTCACTTTGCATTATGTCCTCTTAAATGTGATGGCATAATAGTTGACTGATTATATGGGTCGCGGGTCAGCGGCAAATCGTGGATCAGGTAGATTATTCTTTGAGGAGATAATGTTGGCACTAAAGAATCGTTCAGGAATACTGTTCAAAGTATTAATTATCGTCGCGCTTTTCCATATCCCTTTATTTAGTCAGGATGTGGTTCAATATTTTAAAACCAACTGCGCAAGCTGCCACACCATAGGCGGGGGCAGGTTAACGGGACCGGATTTAAAGAATGTAACGCAGCGTCAATCGCGGGAATGGCTGATCAAATGGATATTGGATCCCGAAGGCATTTTAAACAGCGGCGATCCTTATGCGCTTAAGCTGCAAAAAGAATCACGCGGCGCCATAATGAGGAGAACCCCCGGAATAAATAAAGACCTTGCCAACGCGCTCTTAAATTTAATAGATGAAGAATCGAAAAAAGAGAAATCGCAGTTTGCGGGCACCCGTTTAAGCGATCGTCCGCTTTTACCCAGCGATATTGAAGAAGGAAAAAAATTATTTACCGGTCAAAAAGCGTTAATAAACGGTGGTCCTTCCTGTATCGGGTGTCATCATGTCAACAGCTTTAACGGAATACTGGGCGGGGGACGGCTGGGACCAAACCTGACCCGGGCTTACGCAAGATTACAGGGACGCAAAGGACTTTCCGCCTGGTTGATCGCTCCGCCGGGTTTGACAATGAGTCCTGTTTTCAAAGCCCATCCCTTGGATGAAAAAGAGATACTGCCTCTCGTCGCCTTTCTGAAGAACGAAACCGAAAAGGACGCCCCCCAATCGTCAGCCTTAATGATTAATTTTATCTTATTCGGCTTGGGCGGAGTAGTGGTTTTACTGGTATTGTTCGATCTGATCTGGAACCGCCGTTTTAAGGGGGTAAGACAAGCTATGTTAAAAGAAAGCAAACAAATTTTTTATTCAAAACGCTAAATAAAATTAAATAAACAGCCAATCCCAAAAAAATTAAGGAAACATTAAATGAGCAGGAAATCCTGGATTCGAGACGATATTGTTCCTAAACAAAGAAACTGGGAGCAGTTTTACCGTAATCGCTGGCAATATGATAAAATTGTACGAAGCACCCATGGAGTGAACTGCACGGGAAGCTGTACCTGGCAAATCCACGTTAAAGACGGTATTGTTACCTGGGAGATGCAGGGACTTGACTATCCTTCCCTGGAGCACGGATTGCCTCCTTACGAGCCGAGGGGTTGCCAAAGGGGCATTTCCTATTCATGGTATCTTTACAGTCCTTTGCGCGTAAAGTATCCTTACATTCGGGGGGCTTTGCTCGATTTCTGGAATAAAGCGCGGCAGGAATTTGACGATCCCGTTGACGCCTGGACGAGTCTTGTTGAAGACCACGAGAAAAGAGAACGCTGGCAAAAAGCGCGCGGCAAAGGAGGATTCCGTCGTACCAATTGGGATACCGTGCTCGAAATTATGGCTGCTGCGAATATTTACACAATAAAAAAACACGGACCCGACCGCATTGCCGGTTTTTCGCCGATCCCCGCCATGTCCATGATCAGTTACGCAGCCGGAGCGCGAATGCTGCAATTAATGGGCGGCATCTCATTGTCTTTTTACGACTGGTATTGCGATTTGCCCAACGCTTCTCCCGAAACCTGGGGTGAACAAACCGATGTGCAGGAATCGGCGGACTGGTATAATGCAAAATTATTAGCCGTTATGGGTTCCAATCTTAATATGACCCGTACGCCCGATTGCCATTTTGCCGCGGAAGCCCGGCACAACGGAACCAAAATGTATGTTTTTGCTCCCGATTTTAATCAGGTAGCCAAATATGCCGACGAATGGCTGGCTATCAATTCCGGGCAGGACGGCGCCTGGTGGATGGCGGTTAATCACGTTATTTTAAAAGAATTTCACCACGAAAAACAAGTGCCTTATTTCATCGACTATCTTAAAAAATATTCGGACGCGCCTTTACTGGTAGAATTGCAGGAAAAGGACGGTTCTTTTAAACCCGGACAATTGGTCAGAGCAAATCGTTTACAAAAATACGAAGCGGAAGAAAACGGCGAGTGGAAGTTTTTGATGTGGGATTCCGAAGCCGACCATCCCAAAATGCCCATGGGAAGCGTGGGCTACCGCTGGGGTAAAACCGAAGGAAAATGGAACCTACTCTTAAAAGACGGCAAAGACGGCAGCGAAATCCGACCCGTGCTTAGCTTTCTGAATGCGAACGACGGCGAAGCGACGGTCTCACTGGACAATTTTGCCGAAGGCACGCAGCTCCGGAGAGGGGTTCCCGTAAGGAAAATCAAAACAAAAGAGGGAACGATTACCGTCACCACGGTTTACGATCTTTTAATGGCTCAATACGGCGTTTCGAGAGGGTTATCCGGCGATTATCCAAAAAATTATGACGACGAAAACAGCCCCTATACTCCCGCCTGGTCCGAAAAATACACCGGGTTGTCGCGCGACAATGTAATCAAGTTTGCCCGCGAGTGGGGACGAACGGCGCAATACACCAACGGAAAATGCACGGTTATTATCGGCGCGGGAATTAATCACTGGTACCACGGAAATTTGATGTACCGAGCCGCCATTCATTCTTTGATGTTCTGCGGATGCATCGGAGTTAACGGCGGCGGATTGGCGCATTACGTTGGGCAGGAAAAATTAGCTCCCGGCGAACCGTGGGGAACCATTGCCTTTGCCAAAGATTGGTACGGTGCGTCGCGGCTCCAGAACGCCCCGAGCTGGCACTATGTGCACACCGATCAATGGCGTTACGAAAGATCGTTTACCGATTACCATTCGGTGCCGGCGGAACAATCCGAAAATTCACTGGCAAAAGGGCACACCATGGATGTGCAGATTCAGGCTGTCCGAAACGGTTGGATGCCGTTTTATCCGCAATTCAATAAAAATCCGCTTGACCTGGTTCGCGAGGCGGAACAGGCAACCGGCTCCAAAGAAGAGAAAGATATTATTCAATACATAGTAAATCAGTTAAAAAAGCGGGAGTTAAAATTTTCGGTGGAAGACCCCGACGCTCCCGAAAACTGGCCTCGCGTCTGGTATATCTGGCGGGGAAACGCCCTGATGTCCAGCGCAAAAGGGCATGAATACTTTCTTAAACATTATCTCGGCACACACACCAATTCAATTAACGATGATCAGTTCGCCAAAGATTCCATCAAAGAAATTATCTGGCACGATAAAGCCCCTCAGGGCAAAATGGATCTGGTTGTCGATTTGAATTTCCGGATGGATACTTCCGCGCTCTATTCGGACATCGTTCTGCCCGCCGCCACCTGGTACGAAAAGGCTGATTTAAATTCAACCGACATGCACAGTTTTATCCATCCCTTATCTCAGGCTGTGCCGCCCTGCTGGGAATCGAAAAGCGATTGGGAAATTTTCAAACAAATTTCGCGCAAGTTCTCCGAACTGTCGAAAAAGCATTTCCCCGAACCGGTAGCAGACGTCGTCGCCAAACCTCTGGCGCATGACACGCCCGCCGAAATCGCCCAGCCGCAAATTAAAAATTGGATCGATGACGAAATTGAACCTCTGCCCGGCAAAACAATGCCCGGTTTGGAAATTGTTCTCAGAGATTACAAAAACCTGTACAAACAATATATTTCTTTAGGTTCGTTGGCGCGCGAAAAAGGCATCGGCGCTCACGGAACGCATTACAACATCGACGATTATTACGATAAAATGCTCGTAACCCAGCCCACCGAAACCTGGAACGGGAAAAAATTTCCTTCGCTTAATAATGACGAACAGGTCTGTAATGTCATCTTGCAACTGGCGACCGTGACAAACGGAGAACTCGCCTATCGTTCTTACAAACAAATGGAAAAGAAAGTGGGACTTCCGCTGGCTGACCTCGCGGAAAAATCGCGGGATGTAAGCGTAAGTTACCAAGATCTGCAATCGCAGCCGCGGCGCTTTGTCAACAGCCCCATGTGGTCCGGGCTGGTTACCGACGGGCGAGCCTATTCGCCGTTTACCTATAATGTGGAAAAATTAGTGCCCTGGAGAACCCTCACCGGAAGACAGCAGTTTTACCTGGATCATCCCGCGTACATTCAGTTCGGCGAACACTTGCCCACTTACAAGCCCAAACCCACGCCCGCGCAATATGCCGATATCTCTTTTACCAAAGAGGAAACCAATTCCATGACCCTGAATTACCTGACGCCTCACGGTAAGTGGCATATCCATTCCACTTACGGCGACAATCACCGCATGACCACCCTTTCGCGCGGGATTGAACCCTTGTGGATAAATGATAAAGACGCCGAAGCTCTGGGTGTTGTGGATAACGACTGGGTGGAAGTTTACAATGACAACGGAGTTGTGGTAACACGAGCCTGCGTCAGCGCGCGCATCCCGAGAGGCATTTGTATTCAGTACCATTCGCCCGAACGCACCTTTTCCGTTCCGAAATCTCCCGTGCGCGGTAACCGCCGAGCCGGAGGTCACAACAGTCTGACCCGTACCCGCTTAAAACCTAATTTCCTGATCGGCGGATACGGACAATTTACATACCATTTCAATTACTGGGGACCCACGGGTTCTAACCGCGATACCCATGTTCTGGT
>JAJRSN010000203.1 GCA_024278715.1 Calditrichota bacterium | reverse complement strand
GCCAAATCCGATTCCGGCATTTTAAAACTAACCTCTCCGTTGGCATCGATCTTTCCCTGGATAAATTCAATACTGGAGATATGACCTTCCCCGGTGGCTCTTAAACTGATCACAAATTCCTGTTCGTCTTCGGAAGAAGCGGCATGATTCAACGGAACAATGGAAGGATTAAAAAGCGCCGCGGCTTCGATGGAATATTCTTTAGTAAAATAACTGGCAAGCAAAAGCTTATCGACAGTTCTTAATTTTAAATCGGCGGGCAGAAACCCTTCCAGTTCCCGATAATGTTTTTCTAATATTTGTTCCAGATTCCGATGCCTTTTGGCAAAATTGGTTAAAATTTCGGCATAAACGCGTTCTCTTTCCGCCGGCTCTATTTTCATCATTTTATCGGCAATTCGAATCACGCTTTGCCGATCGATATTGTAAGAGAGCGTAATTACCCTTCTGATATTGGGCTTTATGCGTAAATCCAATTTTTTTACCTGCAAAATTAGTACTCCTATCCTTTTAGTCCTGATGTTGCCATACTTTCAATAAAATAGCGCTGGAAGAAGGAATATACCAGAATAATCGGCACGGCAAGTAAAGTAGCGGCAGCCAGAGTGGCTCCCAATTGGGATTCCGCCTGTCCTCCCACTGCAAATATGGTCACAAGTTGCGGCATGGTCATTAAAGATTCGTTGCGAATAACGATCAGGGGCCACAAAACATCATTCCAGCTTGTCATAAACGTAATAATGCCCACCGTAATCACGACGGGACGTGAAATCGGCCAAATTATTTTAAATAAAATCGTGAAATCATTGCATCCGTCGATCCGCGCCGCATCTATTAAATCCTGCGGAATATCAAGAAAAAACTGCCGGAACAACAAAATAGCAAACGCGCTGACCATTCCGGGCACGATCAACGACAAATAGGTATCCACCCATCCGAACTTGACCATTAAAATGTACATGGGGATCAATGTTATCTGGAAAGGAATGACCATGGTAAACAAGATCACGCCAAAGATTAAATTTCTGCCCCAAAATTGCAGCCGCGACAGAGCATAACCGACGATTGATCCGAAAAAAAGCACCGAAGCGGTAACGCACGCCGAAACAAAAACACTGTTCAGCAGCGCTCTGCCTATGGGAATTTTCTGAACCACCGCCTGATAACTGTGCAAATTAAAGCTGTTCGACCAAAGGGCAAGATTGCCGATTTCCATTTCCGGCTTTAAACTGGCAGACAGCATCCACAAAAAAGGGTAGATAAATGTAATTCCGCTTACACATAAAATCAGGTACATCCAAAAACGCTTCATCGCAATTATTTCCTCTCCACCACTCGTTTTTGCACCAGAACAACCAAAAATATGATAAAAGCAAAGAAAAATCCCAGCGTTGCGGCATACCCCATGTGACCGAAATAGAAAGCCTGTTTATAGATGTAGAGCATTGCCGATAGCGTACTGTTCATCGGTCCACCGCCTGTCATCACAAACGGTTCGATAAACAGAGAAAAACCGCCGATGGTCGATAAAATTACCACCAGAACCATAGTACTGTTCAAAGCGGGAATTGTGATGTAAATAAATTTCTGCCAGTCGCTCGCGCCGTCCAGTTCGGCGGATTCGTACAAATATTTGGGAATATTCTGCAGTCCCACAAGAAAGAGAATAATATAAAGTCCCACATTTTTCCAGGTAGCCATTATGGCAATCGAAGGCATCGCCCAGGAGGGATCGTTAATCCAGGGGATTCTGGATAAACCCAATTTTAAAAGAAGTAAATTCAATACCCCGGTTTCGTAGCCGTACAATTGCTGCCAGAGAATGGTAATTACAACCCCGGAAACGATAACCGGCATAAAAAACACAGCCCTAAAAAAACCGCGAAAACGAATTTTCTGATTGAGCAAAACGGCAAGAATCAAAGCAAAAACAATCTGTAAAGGAATATGAATAACAAGAAAAACAAGGGTGTTCAAAATAGCTCTGAAAAATTCCACATCATGAAATAAACGGTAAAAATTCTTCAATCCCACCCACTGCATGGGCGTAATGATATTCCACTTATGAAAGATCAGAATAAACGAAAATCCCAGAGGAAAAGCGATAAACAAAGCAAAACTCACCAAATAGGGCAAGCTCATCAAATAACCGACTTTATTACTGCGTTTAATACGCTCTAACACAGATCGCATCATAGACGATTCCATTCCCTGATGACTTCCACCCTTTTAGCCGCGCGTTTTATCGCCTCTTCCGGCGTTCGTCTGTCATAAATCACACTGGCTTCATATTCCTGAGATATGGCGCTAAAAATTTCCTTTAAGTCAGCCACTCCATCTACCCCGCGCGTGTAAGGCGCCTGTTTGGCAAAAATAACCATTTTGGGATTATTTTTAAAATAATCGGTAAAAAGAGAATCCTGTAACAGATCTTTACGAATAGGAATTTGATTGGCGATTTGAAGCAAATTCAGATCCGCCTGTCTTGAAATCAACCATTTGGCGAACTGCCAGGCTTGCGCGGGGTGCTTAGTGGTATTGAAAATAGAAATATTCTTAGGATCGCCGTAAGTGTAAACTCTTCCTTTGTAATCATCGGGCTTGGGAATAGGCATTATATCGTATTCAAAACCGGGTTGTTTAAATTTTTCGATCTGAGCGACAAACCATGGTCCCGAAATTTGCGTTGCCAGCTTTCCTGCCAAATATTGATCGCCCTGAAACTGTGTAATGGGAATAAATCCTCTGCGGTACATGGTCTGGAAAAAGGCGAATACTTTGACGCTTGCGTCATTATTAAAATCAATGACGTCGCCATTAAACAAAGTTTTACCGCCCGAAGCGCAAATGTAAAACGGATAGTAATCGAATAAGCGCTGCCACCAGATCGGTTTAACCTCCCGATAGAGCATCCATTGATCTACCTCGCCGTCGCCGTCCCGATCGCGCACAATCTTTTCCGCGGCTTTTAAAAATTCGGAATAGGTGGTAAGCGGCGCCTGAACCCCCGCTTCCCTGAAAATCTTTTTATTGTAAAACACCATTATCGGATTTGTTTTCCAGGGAATTTGGTAATAACCGCCGTCTTTTGCCTTAAACGACCTTAAAAGATCTTCGGGAACGCGTTCGTTCATGTACGTCCAGAAATCGGGAAAGGTATCGAGGCGCACCAGACCGCCGGCGGAAATAAAATCGTCCATGGCGCCGGGCCAGATATTGGAACAAAGATCGGGTGTGGTTCCTCCGGCTATAGCCGCCAACAACACCTCTTCGGAAGACTGACTCGACGGCAGGGGCTGCATTTTTACCTGAATATCGGGATGCGACGCGTTCCATAAGCCGACCAATTTTTTTGCCAATTTGATCTCTTGCGCGTTCGACGAACTCCAATAGGTAAGACGAACCCTTTCGGAGCTCGTTTGATTTGCCGGTCGCCGCTCCTTTTCGCAGGCAAATAATAAGACCAAAATTAAAACCGCTGTCATCGCCCGATAAATAAATACCTTCATTTCCGGAATTGCCCTAATTTCCTTAAAAAATCATTGTTGACCATTATTTATTATTCAAACCGCCCTAAATTTTTTAAATTTATCTCTTAATCCCGTTTTCCCAAATAATATTTTTCGCCGCCTCTTGCCTTAAATTTTAATTTGTTTTTATCAATCACAGTGACCTTCAACTTCTGCTTCTGTTTATCGAAGATTGCCGGTAATTTTTCCCCTGTAATTTCGACCCAAATCTCATATTCGGGAGATCCGCTTAATACGAAAGAAGATTCGTTATGCCAAACAACAGGATATTCCGAATATACGGTAATATCGTCATTTATTTTTTTGTAGGCTTCGGCGGCAAAAGTGATCGGTCCTCCGGCGCCGTAAACCTGCTGTCCTATTAAACCACTCTTAGACGACCCCTCGCGCAGGTCCTCCAGAGGAATATAAATGGAAAGATCGTTTAAATTAACCTCGGGATACGACGTAGGATGCAACGCAGCCGCCTCTTTCGGCAACAGCGGGGGAAGCGTGTATTTAAGGGTAAAAAGCGTGTAACGATAAAATTCGGAAATCAAATTGTCTATGGGTTTGGGTAATTCTCCCTGCAATAGATGCAGATATTCAGTTAAATAACCCCAAACTTCATACTGCTCTTTCATCGTAATTACGCCGCTGTGCAGCATGGGGCTCAGCCCGAAGAACGTGGAATAGGATTTGGCGTATCCGTAATCGCACTCCCAGAGCCAGGTAACTAACATAATATTGGCAATGGGCATATAGCTCATTTTAAGATATTTTTCTTCGCCTGTAATCTTATAGAGCCTTGCCGCGGCAACCGCTCCCATCGCCGTCATTTGCAGTTCGTAATTTAAGTTGAAATACTTAGCTGTGATGCGTTTAATCGATTCCCTGGCTTCGTTTAGATATTTTTTATCGCCAAAAAGATCATAGAGCTCAAGCATCAGGTAAGCGTAGCCGCCGGAAACATCCTGCTCAATACCGAAAGTGGGTCTAAAATCGGAATAAGAAAAGTGATTGGGAAATTCGTAATCAACGTTGCGGGCAAAGGTTATCATATTTTTAACGGATTTTAAAAGGATCTCTTTAGCCGTTTTATTGCCCAACTTGGCGAGCTTGGCAAGCTGGGTCATCTCTTCCACAACGTACCAGCTATCTCCTTCTTCGATGTTGGGAAAATTATTATTTAACGCCTTGTAGCGCTCCGCGTAAAATGCCGGAAGAGTATTTGTGAGTATCTTAATGAGAGAACTGTCAATATTCTGAACCATTTTGTACTTTGAAAGCGGCAGCAGCAAATCCAACTGGGTAATTAACTCCGCCGATTTCCGCTCGTCGTTCACATAGGCGCGTAAATAGGGACGCCCCTCTACGGTGACCCACAATCCCTCTTTATTTAGATCTTTAATCTCCTTTTCAGCCAAATCCCGCCAATCGGTCAACTCGGTAGCTGGTTTATTGATATAAGCATAAACAGTAGAAAGGTAAGATAAGTATTTCAGCGCAACATCCGCTTCGTCGCGGGGATATTGGCTTGAAAGATACAAATAACTGTCCGTTAAAATAATCTTCTTTTTTAGCGGCAAAGCTTTTAAAGCCTGAGCGGGGATAGTGTAACCCAAAGTGTTTTCAAAGTTGTCGATATCGACCATAATTTTTTCGGCGCCGCTGCCGGAAAGTTCAAAAAATTTATTTAATGATGTAAGATCCTCAAAATAGAAAAAAGTGCTTCCCAACCATCCCGGACTGCAAAGATAAATAACGGGAGTTGTAAACGGCGCTTGTTTTGCGTAAAGATAAGTGGGATGTCTGGGACCAGTACCCACAATAAAATCACCGGATTTAACGGGAATAAGTTTATCGCCTTTGCGCCGCAATAGCTGCAACTCGGGCTTTGTCTCCACGGTTTTCGGCAAATTCTGTTTTAAAGTTAATTGTTGCGTAAATCTAAATAATCCCGGACTTTTTTTATATTGATAAATCGTGATTTCATATTTGCCCCATTTATTTTCCGCCCTCAGCGTTATGGCTAACTTATCATTATCGGTGACGCAAGTAATTTTATTGGCAGTATTTGCCAAATTAAACTCATCAGCCCCGCCCAGAACATTTAACCGGAGCACGCCCCTTGTTGATGGTTTGTAAATCAGAATTTGATTTCCGGTCTGTTCGCCAAACTCTATTACATATCCTCCGCTCTTAAGGTAAAACGCTTTATTCTCACACTTAACCGAGCTGCCGGAAGGTTCTTTCTTTACCGCAAATGCTTTTTCATTAAATGAAAGTAAAAAGAACAGAGTTATTAAAGAAAAAACCACAAACCGATTAAAACAGTTTTTCATTAATTGGATTCCGGTAAACTCTTTGAAGATCATATTCCCTCCTAAACATGATGATTAAAAACAATTATCGATAAATTAAATTGTCCCAAATTACCCGTTATTCTTACAAAATTCTCTTTCAATCATCTTTGATCAATATGTAAAATTCCTTCACACTTTTTATTGCTGCAAATTAAAATTATTCTCCACAACCCAATCAGCGATCATTACTCTGCGAAATCGGCGTAATCAGCTTAATCTGCGGTCTTACTTTAATTTTAAACATTTACGTACGCTCTGCCAATTGTCGATTTGCAACCGATAAAAATAGACACCAGACGAAACATTGGCTGCATTCCATTGAACCGAATAGCTGCCCGGCATTTGTTCTTCGTCTTTTAAAATTTGAACCGTTCTTCCCTGACAATCAAAAACGCTCAACTTTACGTGACCCTTCTTTTTCACGCGGTAGCGAATGGTTGTTACAGGATTGAAGGGATTGGGATAATTCTGCTCCAGAAAAGATTCAGGCAATAAAGGCGCCGAATTTTCCCGTAACGTTGTTTCGCTGTCGTACAGGGACGAGATTTCCGTTTCCGAGAGCGCCCGATTGTACAGCCGAAAATTGTCCAGTATTCCGCGGAAATTGTACTGAGTATTTCCCGGCAAAACCTGCCCTAATGTTAAATCATAAGATGTCTGCAGAATAGCACCGCTCCAGCTTTTTTGGGAATCCAGCCGACCGTCGATAAATATTTTCATTTCGGATTGATCGTAAGTACAAACAACGTAATAAAACCGTCCTTTTTGCAATTCCGTTTTTGAATCCAAATCGCTGACCCCGTCCGCGGTTTTTACCGTCCAGCGCAATCGTCTGTTTGTAACTGAAACTTTCCAACGGTTTTCCCAATTTCCGTGACTAAAGGGATAGGCTTCTCGAGAATAAAACGAATCCACCCGCATCCAACTGGCAACTGTGACGGCATTTTGAAAATTTAAAGCGGGTTTATTAGGAATCAAAACAAGATCATTTTCACCGTCAAAATACAGGGCTTTATTTAACTGTCCCGTCCTATTCTCCGTGGGAACGGCTTCGGTTATCAGTCCGTTATTTCCGAATCCGCTTAAGTCATCTGCAGAGCCGTCTAAGGGCAGATTGATTACAAGATCGCCGTTGCTCACGCCAACGCTGTCTTCGGCAAATAGACCTTTTTGATCGGTTACTCGGCAATGGATGTAATAATATCCTATTTCGGACGGAGTTTTCCACTGCGCCTGACTGTCAGAAGAAAAGGTGTCGCCCGGAACAACCCACCAGCGATAATTCAGTTCATCGTTATCCGGATCGGACGCCAGACACTGTAATTTTACCGTATCGCCGGGCATAACTTCGGAAGGTTCGGCTTTTAATTCGTCGATTACCGGCGGTCGGTTATTCGATACTTTTAAAAGGATAAAAGCGCTGTCAGCCCCTTGTTTACCGTCGGTAACCGTGGTTCGGACGGTAAAGGTACCTTCCGTTTCGGGCGCCTGCCAGGTTATATTGCCGCTATTTCCCGTAATGCTTCCGCCCGTGGAAGTCCATTTGTAATTTAACTCATCGCCGTCCCGATCTTCAGCCGTACAATAAATT
This sequence comes from Calditrichota bacterium, assembly GCA_024278715.1. GTDB lineage: Bacteria > Calditrichota > Calditrichia > Calditrichales > Calditrichaceae > Caldithrix. The sequence continues at coordinate 8,280 of JAJRSN010000203.1, read as the reverse complement.
TCCACCGATTGGGAAGGCGAGATTTCGGTCTTTTCTGCCGCCAGCGCCTTTATCCTGGGAGGATGGTTTTCAAGTGTGTTTTGAGTGTGAAAGTCGATAATATTCCCGTCGATTATCAATCGTTCACCGTCATAAATTCGCTCGGCGTTTGAGGGAATCAAACAAATCAGGATCGCTTGATCCGCTTGAAGATTTAACCCGACATTTCCGGATACTCCGCTCGCCAGATCCTGATTGGAGACCGCGTCATAAAGATCAACCGATTCCGAACCGGCGTTAATAACTATGGTTGTGTCGTTTAAATATGGATTATAAATCAAATACATGGGATACGGCGTTTCCGAGAAAAAATCGGTACTGCGGACATTTAGTTTTAAGATGCCCCGAACGTTTGTGGTATCGATAATCGCGCCTAAAATTCCCACGTGCGAAGAGCCGTACAAAGCCAAATTTGTTTCCGCCCATCCCGAACGCAGCGCGTCGCCCGTGGCAAAAGGCTGTGTATTGGAATACCAGTCGGTTTCGCGCAAGGCTTCGTAAGCGATAACTCCCTGCGGATCGTACTGCCATGCCCACTGTTCGCCATCCTGATTTTGAGCGGGTAAAAATTTGCCGTAAAACAGCCGTGAAGCATTGGCGGCGTTAAGTGTCCACTTACCGATCGCTCTGGCAAACCGTTCATCGTAACGCGTTAATGGTACAAGATTCCCGATCATTTCAAAGGTATTCATGGCAAATGCGTAATCATCACCAATAACTTCGCCTACCAGTCCCGAACAATCGTATCCGCCCCAGGAGCCCACGGTAACGCCCCAACCGCGAACATTGCCTTCGGAATCAAAACACCAGTTCAGCAGCTTTTCCATATTGTAATTTGTTCCCAATTCCGCGTTCATTCTTGCCGCAAGGTAAACGCCGTAAGGCAATTGCAGCTCGTAGGAGGGATTTACGGGAAACTGATCTAAAAATTCCATGCTCCATTCTGCGCCGATACGATACTTTTCGTCGTTCAATCGCCTGTATGCCATGTACATTAACCAGCCGATCGCTCCTGCGGCTTCCGGTTCTTTTACGCCGTCGTCGTTGGGCAGCATGGTCGATAAATTCCAGGCTCTGTGATTTAAATTTGGAACCTTCCAGGGCGCGGCGCTTCCGCCCATCTTCTTCAGGGCTTCTAACCAACGATCGGCTACTGTAACAAATTGCTGACCAAAGTGTCCCGTTTCAGGATAAAGATCGTAGAGTTGATAAAAAAACACATTGGGCATGGTGTCGTACCACCAGTCGTTTCCGCTCTGTCCGTAGAAATTATTCAGATAGACATTTTGTTCGGGACGACGATTAAAAAAATCTTCGCACATTAAAACCCAATTACGTCCGAACTGATTTTGTTTGTCAATCCCTACCAACGATGCTCCAATCACGGCAGGCAAAATATTAATGGCTTCCGCCTGCGCCGGATTTTTAGTCCCTACGTAAGTGTGCAGTCCAAAACGTCCGTGTTCGGGATAATTAATTCCCGAAGATTTGTACCAGATAAGCGGCAGATACTGACCTTCCAAATCCTGTTTGAAGACCAGAGAATCATATTTTTGAGCAACCTGTTTCCAATTGCGCATAAAATAGGGTTGAGGCAAATTGGGCATGGATTCAATCCGGTTAATATTAATCTGCCCGGATTGAGCCGGCAGAAAATCGAAACTTACAACAAGAACAAAAATGGTTAAACAAAAAATTTTTATGGTTCGTATCATCGATGCTAACAAAGCGCAAAGCACTGTAAAGAAATCCCTTTCTATTCTCCATCCCTGTAACCGCACGTAAAAGTATTCAATTTTTAAAAACTCAAAACAATCGTAAAGCGCTGTGTGTTTTGCAGCCGTCCGAAATCGGCAAAGGCATAGTGAAATCCGCCCTTAATGGTTCCGAACAAAGGAAGCTGCACTCCGGCGCCCAGAGTAAGTCCTTCTTCGCTGTTTTTCAAAAATAAATTCCTGTATCCGGCGCGCAGATAATATTTTCCCCAAAAGCCGTACTCCAATCCAAAGTTCATGCTTTCGCTGTTGTCGATAGGATGCATAGCGTCGGCTTCTATGGTCAAATGGTGTTGCTCGGATTGCAGCACATCGTAAGCCATGCCTATCTGAAAGTTTAAAGGCAGGGGCCAGGCGTCGGTTTGCAATTCAGCGAAAATTCGATCGTTGTTACCCAATTGATAGGGATCGATGTCATGGTAAACCAAAAGGTCGTTTCCGCTCATCTTCATATCGGTGCCAAAATTAGTCAGCGCGGCTCCGATACGCAAACCTTTCCAGGGCGTCTCATAAAGCGTGCCGATGTCAACGGCAAATCCGTTGGCGCTCTCTTTCCAGATCGACTGAGAAATATATTTAAAGTTAAAACCAAGGGAAAACCGATTGGTAATTTTAATTCCGTAAGCCAGACCGATGGCAAGATCGCGGGCGCTAAAATATTCACCGGTTCCTTCCGGACGATCGATGGTCCGTACCATCATCTCGCCCATATTTAAAGCGGTAAGGTTCAGCCCGATCACGCCAAAGCGGTAAACGGGAAAAACGATTCCGGCATAATCGTAAGTAATATCGACCAACCAGTTTGTGTGCACAAAAATGGCTTCTATGCTGTTTAACTGGGCGATTCCCGCCGGATTCCAATACATTGCACTCACATCATTTGCAGTAGCCACAAAAGCGCCGCCCATTCCGATGGCGCGCGCCCCGACGCCGATCTCCAGAAACGGAGCCGCAGTCGTACCAACATTGGTCACATCTTTACTATACTGAGCAAATAAAAAACTACTAAACGTCAATAAGGTCAAAATAATGGTTTTTATCTGATTCATCGCAAACACCCTGATTTTATGGACCTCTTTTTGATCCTTTATTTGATCACAGCAAATTTACCGATTTTTTCACCGATGCCCGGCGCTTCGACATGATAAATGTACACGCCATAGGCAATTTCCTGCCCGTCCTTGGACAATAAATTCCATGACTCCTGTCCCACCTGTATGGACGAATTATGTTCAATGGTATCTACCAAATATCCGCGCAGAGTGTAGATACGTATGGTGCACCTTGGCGGCAGATTGATAAAGTAAATGCGTCTCTCGCCGCGACCGGTGCGGAACGGCGAACGCGGTTCCCAGGCGGCAGCCGCCATGTACGGATTCGGAACAACGGCGATCTTTTCCATATCGGTCTTGGCTTTTTCTTTGTCGAATCCCGTGCCTTTTACTTTGAAAATTATTTTATCTCCCGTGCGGAAGGGCTTTTTGGTGGCAATTTTAAAAACATCGCCCGGCTGCGGAGGAACCTGCTCCGACAAAGAAGCGTCCGCTTCAAAGTAAAAACGCCAGGTGGTTCGCATCTTGTAAGGATTCCTCGGACTCGGATCTTCCACCCAAATCATCGCACCCTCGATGGAATCGGCATTCTGATATTCGTAATAGGGACTTAAAGTCGAATCTTTCTCGTAATATTCAAGGAATTGAAAATGCGCGTTCTTGTTTTCCGTTATGTTCATTATCCGGAATTTGCTGGGTTGAAAGGGCGGATAGCCGAGGCGGTTTTCGGCTGTATCGATGATGGCGTCGGAAAAGGTGATTTCGTAATCCGCCGGATAATTCATATTCAGATTGCTACCCGAAAATCGTTTGTCCAAATTTACCCGCCAACGATAGGTTGTGTGCCCGATTTCCCAGCCCGTATTGTCCATATCGATGGAAACCTGATCGTTGGCAATTTCCAGAATAAACCCGTCGATTAACGGCGAGCGGGAGAGTTCGTCAATCCATAAGGTGTCTGTCAACCGAATGCGCGCGCCGTCGGTAATGTCGTAAACCACGTAATAGGGATTGCCTTTATCGTGAAGAATCGCCGTATCGCCGAATTCAACCGAATAGACATGTCCGTCTTTAACCGAATCCGGAACTACAAACTGAATTTCAAAATTTCCGGTTCCCACCGTTTCGCGGTCAATTTCGCCGTCGATCGAAGCCTGAATGGCGCCCGCAGCCGGTACGCCCGGAGTAACCACCGTGGTATTGATATCCAAAGTGACATTACCCGCCACGTCCACATCGATTTTACTTGGGCATTCCGACGGCGGAATTCCGGCAAGTTCTCCGGTTGCGCTGGTGTCGATAAATCCGCGGTCATAGCTGACTATGGCGTAGTAGTAAGTCTGACCGTTTTTGACATCTTTGTCGATATAATAATGGCGCAAGCCGGTGTCTTTACCCAAATTGAAGTGCGCTCCCTGAACATCGATGGGATGCAGCCCCTGAATTCCGTTTTTTAAATCAAACTGGGCAATCGGTTTACCGAACGTGGGTCTTCCGTAGGCGTCGGTAATAATTCGCGATTCAAGGAATTGCGGCTCAGTGCTTCTGTAAATCCGATACCCTTCAAAATCGTATTCCTGCAAAAAGGGATCCCATGATTTTTCTGCCCGCGTATCCCAAATTAAAGTGACTTTTTTATCGCCCGGAATTACCGAAAGCAAACGCGGCTTGTCCGGCGGTTTGGCAAAACGATAGTCGGCGTTGTAAATTTGCTGAATGGTATTTTTAGTTAGAACCAGATCTTCCGCGTTTTCGCCGAATAACAAAGCCATGGAATAATTTTGCGTATCGCCGGCTTTTAACGGAAAGGGACCCGAAGAAAAGAACATACCCAAATTAGCCGTGACTTCCTGACTGTGCGGCGGGGGAGCCGATCGGAACACTTGCCAGTTTTGTTTTTCATTCCACAACTCGTAGGTATGAACCGGGAAAATCCGGAATCCGGTCAAACCGATCTGATCGGCTTCGTCCTTGTCAAGATAATCGAAATCGGGTTCGCCGGGCGTGGGTTTTCCGTCGCCTTCGCCTTCGTCGGGACCCGGGTAGCCAAAATTATAAGGTCCAAGTCCGTCGGCGCCCACGTCGTCGTTTAACGGTTCTTTGGGATCCCATTTACCGTTCCCGTTAACGTCCGTATAACTGTCCCAATCGCCGTCTTCATCATTCGACCAGTGAGGTTTTGGTTCTCTTTTGTAATAGGTAAAAAATTGCGAAGGATTATCGACTCCGTAGGGATAGGTATCCAACCATTCTCCGGGCCCCTGGGAAACGCGATTTTCATCAACCAGACCGTCCTCGTCGTTATCCAATCCGTCGTTATAAATTCCCGGACTTTCCAGAAAAGCGAAACCCGCCACGCCGACCGGATACCAGTTGTTCGGGGTGCCGAAACCGTCCCCGTCCCAAGCCCAGGCGATATCCAGCAAGGTATTATAATCGCCCGTGTCATCCGAAGAATCATCGGTTCCGCCGATTCCCCAATCTATGTAAAAACAGTAGTAAGTGCTGTCGTAGTTGGTTTTACCTTCGTTGGTAATAAAATAGACGGCAAAAATCACGTCTTCGGCTAAAACCTGCGACCATTGAAAATAACGTGCGGCGACTTCCAATCCCAGACCGCGGCGTGTTTTATCGGAAGGATCGGGATAAAAGTTCCATTCTTCGTCCGGATCGTCGTCGAAGACAAAATAGGTTTCCAGATCGGCATTTAGCACGCCTTTTCCGAAAAATCCGTTCCAGTAAACCAGGTCATCCACCAGTCCGTTGCCGTCGTCGTCAAAATCATTAGGAATTTCATTGGGGTTGACCCAGCCGTCTTCCTTATCGGGCCAATAATTGGGCCACGATCGCGGATTGTTGCTCAGGGCGGGTGTGGTGCCTTTGGGATTGAAATACCCGGGCAACGGACCCCAGCCCCAGAGTTGATCCTGCGGTCCGCGATCCACAAATTCACGGTACTGCGTTTCCATGGGATAAATCACATTGCCGTCGTTATCGATGGTTCGCGCCTGAACCACAAGCGCCACGCCATCGACGTATTGATGACCGGTTCCCTTGGGCCATTCGCCGGAGGGCGAATCGGGCCAATGCGCAATTTCGCCCCAGTTAATAAAAATTGTGCGCACCAGGTTGCCGTCCATAATTCCCGTGCGGCGCAATTTGGTATTCCCGACATTAGGATCGGGTTTACGCTGCGCCAAGAGATTCCCTGAAAAAAGCAATAAAATGGTTACGATAGTCAAAGTTATTTTTCTGATCATGGCTTTATTCATCCGTTTAAAATCCCACTTGAACCCCAATTTGCACCCTGCGCGGCTGCGAATAGTATTCAGGATGAATGTAATAATCTTCCAGAGTATTCAGACCTCGCGGTCTTCCTCCTCCAAAATAGAGCGGCTCGGTCGAATAAGTCGCCCTTCCCGTATCCCGAAACACATTTAATTCGTTTAAACGATCAAACAGGTTGTAAATTTTTACGAAGAACGAATAGTTAAATTTTCCGATATTAAATTTTTTGTAAAGATAAAGATCCACGGTGAATTCATCCGGTTTCCGCCCGCCGTTTTCCACCAGAGGCTGCACAACCCGCGATGCCTGTGTGTAGGGCATACCCGTGCCGTAACGGGCAATCACGCTTGCCAGAATACCCTGCGGCGTTCCGAGCTGTAAAGACGCATTTATCTGATGACGACGATCCCAGTTAAGCGGCACCAATTGTTTAACCGTTTCTTTATTTGCCTGTGCGTCCAAAAAGGCGTTATTGGGATCGGAGGCGTTTCCTTTAGCCACCTGAAATGTATAATCGAAATTCACGGCAAATCCCGCGGAATACCGCTTTTCGATATCAAGAGTCACTCCGCGGACAAATCCGTAATCTCTGTTGATGTAACGCCCGTACCTAATTCCTTCTAAGGTTTGATAAACTTGCGTGCCGAGCAAATTACGAATATCCTTAAAATAGACCGTGAGCGAGATGCCGTACAGGTCGCCGATCTGCTGCTGAAATCCCAATTCGTAAATAGTGGTGCGCTGCGGTTTTAAATTGGCGTTTCCTATAGTGTTTTTCAAAGATTGCGGCGGCGGAGAAACCGAAGACTGCAAAGGATCGATATCGAATTCGGGATTGGTGTAAAGGTAAAAATAGTTGGGCGTCTGGAAAAAATGACCGTACGAAACATGAATAGCTCCGTTGGCGGAAATAGGATACGCCAAACCGAGACGCGGACTAAACTGCATGCTGCTTTCAGCCTTCTTCTTTGGCGACTTTCCCGGATCGATGAAATTTTCAGGAACTTCGCCGTCCGGATTAAAATAATCAAATCGCAGACCGGCGTTAATGATCAGGTCTTCGTATTCCATCTTATCCTGAATATATCCCGAAAGCTCGAAAGGATAATGGAGATATTTATTATTCTGAAAACTGGTCAGGGGCGCGATCCTGTTCGGTTGATCCGGCAAAACTTCAAATTCGTGCAGCCAAAGACGGTGTCGTTTTGCCTCTACCCCCATCTTGACCTGATGGTTATTGTTCACCTGACTCGTCAAATCGCTTTTGAACAGTTGAGTAAGTGTAGAACGATCGAATTGCCACATCTGCTGTCCGCCGCTTACAAAAGCGTTGGCGCCGGTATCCTGCAGACGCTCTTTTACCACGTAGCGGCTGTCGTAAGGATCTTTGTAAACATGCTGTTTGAAATTTGTGTAAAAATAAGAAAAATAAACATCGATAAACGTTCTGGCGCTAAAAACATGATTCCACGAAAGCGAGTTATTTATCGTCCATTGCTTGTAACGATAGTCTCCGTCGGGATTCAAGCGGAAGCGATGGTCGTATTGACGCCAGGCGCGTTTTTGATACATGGTTTCAAAATTGAGTTTATCCCCGGGCGCAATACGATAGGTTATTTTCATATTTCCGCTCAACCGCTCCGATCTGTTCATGGATACGGCTTTTGCGTCATTAATCAGTTTTTTCGCCAATTCTTCCGAAAACTGGTACATCTTTCCGTGACTCATAAACTGGCGCTCTTCCGGATCATCTTTTAACAGGAAGTCCGTGGTGCGATCAGTCGGCAAAAACACTTCTTTCCCATAGATATAACCGGGATCGTGATTGTAGCGACCGCTCATAAAATAGCGCAATTTATCGCCGAAAAAGATGAACGGACCGCCTGCCGTAAACTGCATGTCGTAAATCGGCGCAAGGGACTTGTTCCAGAAAATGTTATCGTGATCGGTCAGATAACTTCCCGCATACAGCGAAAGATTAAACTCGGGTTTTGTACCGCCTTCTTTGGTGACCACATTAACTACCCCGGACATTGCCTGTCCGTACTCGGCGTTAAAGGTTCCGCTGATGACATTAAGTTCCTGGATTGAATTATTTTCCACTTCCAGAGCGTACGATCCCGAAT
>JAJRSN010000202.1 GCA_024278715.1 Calditrichota bacterium | reverse complement strand
CAACGCTATCGGCAAAAGCCAGCCATCCGTCGGGAACCTGTCCCACCTCGGTGGTTTCAAATCCTTCATTCATTTCAACCAGCATCATGATGTCTTTAATCGCATCCGGTACCACCACATCCATGCTGTAAGCAGAAATACCGTTATTGGTAATCAACTCTATCAACATATTATCGATGCTGTTGTACGCAGCCATGCCGGTGGCGTTTAAGTTCGTATTTACGGCATAATCATCGGTCGGCGCTTCGATTACGTCAATGGCAGAACACAGATTTTCACCGGGTTCGCCCAACAGTTCAATAACCGTTGTACCGGAGCTGAAGGCGTTGGTAATGCCGACAAATCTTCTTACTTTATCGCCCGGAACTTTTACCTCAAAGTAGTTAATACTTGTTCCGGAAGGTATTTCGGAAACGTCAAACGTATATAGTACCGTGCCGTCACGTTTGATGTATCTCGGAGGTACCGTTCCGTTGATGAACAGATAATTTCCGGCATCATCAACCGGAGCAATGCCGTAACGAGCGGCGTTGGCTTCGGGTAACGGAATATCGTCGCCGCGGGTCCAGGTTTCGCCGTCCGTAGTTACCAGCGTATGAATCTTGTCGTTATTAGAGCCCGAGACATAAACCGTCAGATTTTTACCGGTTCCGGAAACCGCCAGAGCATCGCCGACCCGTCCGCCGAAATCATCGTACGTACCGTCAAAAATCACATGAGGCATATCTTTTTCGTTTTTGTAGTAATAGAGTTTGAATTGCTGACCACCCCAGGCGGCTAAGTTGCCGACTATAATTTGTCCGTCTTTTGTGGCGGCAATCAGGTTAATGGGATAAGTTCCGCCCGAAATACCTTCGGTGTTCAATTTGCCGACGGTATCGCCGGTTGCGGCATTCAGAACATAAACAAAGGTTCCGCCCACACGGCTGACCACATAAAGATGATTGTTCAAACGATTGTAAGCCATGCCGCGTACTTTATTTTCTTCGTCATCTTTCTTAAAGAACCAGTCCGCATTCGACGAATCCGCATGAATTCTCCAAGCTAAGGGCCACAATACGAAACCCTTTCCTTTTAGCTCGACGGTGTACTTTCCAAGTCCGGTGTGAATGGTGAGCATATCCGTGACTTCGCTTTCGTCCGTCGGCAAAAAGGTAACCGGAATCACGACAGAATCCCGAGCATCAATGGTCGTATCCTTGGTTAAGGTTGTCATAAAAAATTCGGAATCAAATGTGAGCGTATCGATAACCACAGGATTATCGCTAATATTCTTAAAGACAACCGATTCTGTGCTCGATCCGTTAATCGCCACTTCGCCGAAATCAATCATAGTTGCCGAAAGTTGAACAACCAGGTCGGTAAAATCGCTTCTTAAACGACCGCGCAAAGAATATCCGTTATCCGGAGGCGTACTCTTTGTATATTGATCCTGAATGGCAACAACATTCATCAACGACTGCGGAGGATTCCAACCGTCAAGATCGGTATCTTTATCGACAAAGATGTACGTCGTATCAGTACCGTCGGTAACGTAAACGGAACCGTTGCTGCCTTCCGCAGGCCATTTCGAAGGATCAACCATCCAGATGCTATCCACTTCAACCAGCATACCTTCCAAGTCTTCGCCCATGTCCGCAATTTTGATCTTCTTGGGAACAACAACATTGCCGGTGCTTTGTACCCAGATATCATCCGGTTCGATTTCTGTTAATCCGCGATATTGAGTAAGGCTTCCCTTAACCAACACTTCATCGCCGATATTCAATTCATAGCGCATGGAACCGCTGTACAAATTAATTCCCGCGCTGGTATCCTGAATAAAGTACTGCGTGCCGGAGCCGCTGTAGTTAACGGAGGTAACAATACCCTGAACCTCAAACGTTTCACCCAAACGATCCGGGACAAAATCGCCGTCCGCATCAACTTTTACATCGGCAATCGGAGTATTCGGCATACCTTCGGTGAGTTTAGTCACCATCTTGTGCATACCCGTAAAATGGATGACATAGGCAACCTTATTGGTATAATCCACGGCAACGCCGCGCGGTCGTTCCAAAGTAATTCTCTGTTTTACATCCCCGTTTAAATCGGCGATAATAACTTCGTTCTCCGCCCAGTTGGAAATCCACATGCGGTTAGCGGCATCGATTTCACAGCCGGATGGTTTGTTTAAACCGGTCATAAAATCGGCGCCCTTTTCAAAATGAGAAGAATCGGCGCCAACTATTCCGCCTTCCCACATGGCGATAACATTACTGGATTCATCAGCCAAAAATACTTTTTTACCGTCTTTGGTAACGCTGATACCGCGGTTGATATGCCAGCCTGCGGTTCCGAACGGCGAACCTTTTAATTCGTTTCCGTTTTGATCAAAAACCGAGAACATGGCTTCCACTTTATGGACGATATAAACAAAGCCGTTGTCGTCTATATCGATATCGCCGGGACTAAAGCTTAAAGCCCATCCGTTTAACGGCGTTCCGTCCATTTTAAAACGGAAAACTTTTTTATTGTCATAACTGATCACATAAATAATGCTGTCGTAATAAGCGACACCGCCGGGATGCAGAATAGAAGCTTCGGCGCCGGTTTCGTCAAGACCTTTGGTGATGGGGCTGAAATCAGCCTGCGTGGTGTCGGGATTGAAAACCACGACCTGTTGCGCGCCGGGTGAACCGTAATCGGTAACCCACAATTTACCTTCGGCGTCAACCGCGGCATATTGACCCGCTTCGTTTTTGGGACCAAAATGCAAGCGGGTTTTCCAGAAGTCGATCGGCGTTACCGGCGGAACGGTTAACGAAACGATGTCATCTTCGTCGCGCGGTAAAATTTTATATTTGCCGTAGCTATAAGTAACCACCCCTGTCACATCGTATTCCCCGCCCGAATCGGGGCTAAATTTATAAATAGCGTCATCAACCCTAACGGGTCCGCTGCCGTCATCGATTTCCCATTCGCCATAGCCTAAATTCGGATCTGTACAGATGGCATTTTTAACCTGTACCAGCACACCTTCGTACATTTCTTGCGGGACATCGCCGGAAGGCACAATCGCTGCTTCCACAGGATTACCACTGCTTAAAACAGTAAAGGCGTCAACATTCTTAAGCTCTGTCAGATCATAGTATTCGGCTACTTCGGCTTCCATAGATACCTTATCGCCGATAGCCGGTTTGTTGGTTTTATCATAAACATAAATACCGTTCCAAGCGCCGGCGGCATCCTGCAGGTAATAGCCGCTGCCGGTGGTCGCCGTAACAAAGCCCCAGGTTTTTACAACCTGACCAACGTACGGAGAAGGACCTGCTCCCTCATCGGGGGTGCGTTGAATATCCGCAATGGTTACCTCGGGAATGTACTGTAATTTTGTAACCATTTTGTAAGCAGAGTTAAAATGAATTACATAGGCAAAATTATTGGCAAAATCAAAAGCGGAACCGCGCGGAGTGTTTAATCCCGACAAGGTTTCGAGCACATTGCCGCTCATATCGGCAATCAACACTTCGTTATTGCCGGAGTTGGAAATCCAGATATTGCCGTCCGGGTCAATCTCGCAAGCGGAAGGATCATTCAAACCGGTCATAAAATCGGTCGATTTCTCGAAATGGGTGGAATCGTCGCCGATGAAAGAACCTTCCCAGAGTGCGATAACATCGGAGCTTTCGTCAGCCAAAAACACCTTTGATCCGTCGCTTGTAACTCCGATTCCGCGGTTAATGTGCCAGCCGGCGGTGCCGTACGGGGAACCTTTTAATTCATTTCCTTTAATATCAAACACAGAAAACATGGCTTCCACTTTGTGAACAATAAAGACATGACCGTCCGCATCAATTGCAATATCGCCCGGGCTAAAAGATAACGCCCATCCGTTCAACGCGGTGCCGTCTTTTAAAAAGCGCAGCACCTTTTTGTTACTGTAGCTGATCACATAAATAGTGTCTCCGAAAACGGCAACGCCGCCCGGAGATTGAATATCAACCTCGGTTCCGGTTTCATCAAGACCCTTTGTGACGGGACTGAAAGCAGCCTCTGTAGTATCAGCATTGAATACACGGACAGAAGGCGAACCGGGCGTTCCGTAATCGGTAACCCAAAGCTTACCTTCGCTGTCCACTGCAGCGAATTGACCGGACTCTCCCTCCGGTCCAAACGAATGCAAAACCTTCCACTCCGCCTGTGAAAAAGAAACAAGCAAGAGCAGAATGCTGAGAAAGGTAACATAGTTCCTCATAGAACCCTCCTGAAGTTTGTTAATAAACGAGGTCTAATAAAAGTTTTGAAAGTACCTTTAATTTACAACAGAAAAATGTTAACTACAACTCAAAAATAATAAAAATTTTTAAAAGATTTTTTAAATATATATTATTGATTATCTTAAGATTAAATGCAAAAACGGGCAATTAGTTATTAAACCTAACTAACTGAAAATTAAAAAAAAGAAGGGGGCAAACGCCCCCTTTATGAAAGTATCTATTCGGTTTTTTTGGTGCCGATAATCGAAGTTGAAGTATAACCGTTTCCTTCCGGCGGAGAATCAACGGTTATGGTAATGTAAACCTGCGGAGCTTTTAAACTGTCGCCTGGAGCCCAGGCAAAATTAAAATCAGTGGTTCCCGGTCCCGAGGCTTGCGCGTCCCTTAGTTCGATTTTGGTATCTCCGAACAACTGTCCATCAGTTGCCTCTACCGTGATTTTTGTTTCCGCCACCAAAGGATAACCCCAAACATCATGGACGCGGTAATTAAATTCCACCGGCTGATTCAAATCGGTGTAAGTAAAAGAAGAGGGATCAACCTCAATGGGAGCCACAACGTCTGTCAAAAGAACGCTGGTCTGCGTGCTTAACTGTTTTTCACCCAGCGTGTCGCTAAACGTGTAAGCTGTAATAACCGCAAAAGGATTGATCAGCGGATAAGGCGGCAACGGAGCTGCGCTTATAAATCGCACCGTCGCTTCGCCCATATCGTTAGTCACAGCCGATCCTTCGACAATACAATAATCGCTGGCAAAATAGACCACCGTGCCCGGAGCAACGGGATTACTGTATTTATCGCCCACGAACGCCGTCACCTGATCTATTATGCCAAAATGAGCGCGCCCGGCAATATTAACTCTTTCCGTAACCACACTAAAATGTTCGGGATCGGGCAGCCCGCCGTGAATGGCGATCCGGATAGGAAGCGAACGGATTACTTCGCTGCCCACCTGCACCTGAGCCTGAATTTGAACGGGTCCCGCAATGGTGCCGCTGTTTAATATGGTGTAAACGTATCCGTTCTGCGTTTCCATCGATTCGGGATAGAGATACTCGCCGCCGTCGGGACCGTTCAAAATAAAAAACTCTACTGTAACCTTGTGATCTTCATCGAGGGCTACGCCTTTGGCGTCGGTAACCACAAAGTTGATCACCGCGGTTTCTGTTAGTCCCGAGCTTTTTATGTAAATGTGATCCGTAGTTTGGCGGAATACCGTAATGTGTTTTGCCGGACCGCTGGCGCGCAAAGTATCGGTGGGATTAATCAAAGTATCGGGGAAGACTTTATTCAGGGTTATGTCAGGCACAAAGGTCGTTTTTCCCTTTTGAGCGGAAACGGTCACGCTGGCGGCGTCAAATCCTACTTTACTGGCTTCCAGTTCCACATCAAAGGTCTCTTCTTCGGATTCAACGGAAAGACTGTACGCGCCGGATGCGTCGGTTTTGGTCTGCAAATAATAACCCTTTGCCACTACCAGAGCGCCTTCGATGGGTTGAGCGACTCTGTTCTGATCAAAATAGTAAACATTACCCTTTAAAATTGCCGAGTTATCCTTTGTAGCCGTAGTACATCCCGCAATCAGGATAACGATTAACAAAAATATTAAGCTTCGCACACGTCCTCCTTATAACTAAACAAAATCCACTCTAATCATATCGGGTGGTATTAAATTACGTTGACGCAGCTCATCCAGACTTTTCTGAAACGTCCGCATTCCGAACTCGGAACCTGTCTGGATGACAGATTCGATTTGATGTGTTTTCCCTTCGCGAATCAAATTGCGCACAGCGGGCGTGCCGACCAATACTTCTATCAGCGCAATCCGGTCGGCTCGATGCGCTTGTTTTATCAGACGCTGCGCGATTACGGCAATTAATGCGCCGGCAAGAATTATTCGGATTTGCTGCTGTTGTTCGGAAGGAAAAACATTTATTATACGATCGATGGTCTCTCCCGCCGAATTTGTATGCAAAGTGGAAAAAACAAGATGACCCGTTTCTGCGGCGTGCAATGCGTTGGTGATAGTTTCGAGATCGCGCATCTCACCCACTAAAATCACATCAGGGTCTTCACGCAATGCGCTGCGCAAGGCGGAAGCAAAATCTGACGTGTGAACATTAATCTGCCGTTGATGAACCAGACTTTGTTTGGGCTCATGAACGTACTCAATCGGATCTTCGATGGTAATAATGTGTTCTCTTCGAGTGCGGTTGATCTCATCTATCATTGCCGCTAATGTGGTCGATTTTCCGGAGCCGGTGGGTCCCGTTACCAATATCAAGCCTTTACGATGCCGAATTACTTCTTTCAGAACGGGAGGCATCATCAATTCGTCCAAAGTGCGGATATGATTGGGAATAACGCGGAAGGAAGCGCTTAATCCCCGCAGATGTTTGTAAACATTTACACGAAACCGGCTTACGCCTTCCAGCGAAATCGATAAATCGACTTCCTGTTTTAATTCCAACTGCTGTATTTGTTCTTTGCGCAGATAGGGATAGATAAAACTTTGTAACTCTTCTTTTTTAATTACCGGCAAATCCACCCGTTTCAATTCGCCCACCAATCGTACAATGGGAGGCATCCCGCTGCTAAAGTGGATATCCGATGCGTTTTGTTTAACGGCAAATCGTAATATCTTTTCAAATCTTGTTTGTGGCATCGCTGCTACTCTTTTATTTTTCTTCGATAATTTTACTGGTAATAAAAATCAAAAGGTCGCTTTTTTCCTTCTTAATGGTTTTGTGTTTAAACAAATAGCCCAAAATCGGAATTCTTCCCAAAAGCCAGATCCGCTCTTCCTGCTCGGAAGTGGTTTCTTT
>JAJRSN010000201.1 GCA_024278715.1 Calditrichota bacterium | reverse complement strand
TTTGTGTTCTGCCGCTGACGGCGATTATTTTAATTTTGGGGTTGATTTTTCTCAAGGCGCGGATAGTGGCTTTTCCGTCCATATAAGGCATGGACATATCGGTAATTACCAGATCGATCAGGTCTGAATTTTCGGCGTAAACGGCTATGGCTTCGGCGCCGTCGGCTGCGGTTGCAACTTTGTAACCGTTTGATTCCAAAGTGGTTCTGGTGATTTCGCGGATAGCGGCTTCATCGTCCACAATAAGAATATATTCTCCGCCGCCTTTTAAAATTTCTTCTTCTTCGGTAGCCTTTTTTATTTCGGCTTTCTTTTTTGCGGGCAGATATATTTTAAAAGTCGTGCCTTTATTCATCTCGCTGTAAACCTTGATGAATCCGCCGTGGCTTTTAATGATCGAATGAGCAGTGGCTAATCCCATTCCGGTTCCTTTGCCTACTTCTTTGGTGCTGAAAAAGGGATCAAAAATTTTATCGATTATTTCCGGAGGAATGCCGCTTCCCGTATCGATAAGAGATAATACGACATAGGGTCCCGGTTTTGCTTCCATGTGCATCTGAGCGTATTGTTCATCCAGTTCGATATTCTTCGCTTCTATTTCGATGGTTCCTCCGGCGGGCATGGCGTCGCGGGCGTTGACAAGGAGATTCATCAGAATCTGATGGAGTTGTGTGGCATCGGCTAAAACCAGCCAGAGATTTTCAGAGATATTGGTTTGCAAAAAAATCGATTTTGGGAAAATTTCATTAGCGATTTTTATTACTTCGTCGATAACATCTCTTATTTGCACAACCGAACGTTCGCTCCCTGTACCCCGGGCAAAAGAAAGCACCTGTTTGATCAGATCGGCTCCTCGGCGGGCGCTGGCGATTATCATCTGCAGCGTTTTCCGACCTTTTTCATCGCTTATTTTTTGACCAAGAATTTCGGTCCCCATCAAGATAGGCGTGAGAATATTATTGAGGTCGTGAGCGATTCCGCCGGCAAGGGTGCCGAGGCTCTCCATACGCTGCGCTCTGAAGTATTGTTGCTCGAGAATTTTTCTTTCGGTAACATCCACCCATATCCCTATTATTTCCTGCGGTTGTCCTTCTTTATTGTAAATTATCTGTATTTCGTCGTAAATCCAACGATAGGTTTCGTCTTTATGTTTTAACCGGTATTCCAGAACCACTTTACCGGAATTAAAAGCATTTTTTATTTCGTCGAAAATCCGGATTTTGTCTTCCGGGTGTAATATTTCTTCCCAAAGTTTGGGATGTCCAAGGAAATCTTTCGACTCGTAACCTAATATGTTTTTAACGTTTTCGCTGATAAAAGTAGGCTCATAATTGCCATACGCCTTGCAGGTATAAATAACCGCGGAACTTGATTCAAGCAAACGGGACAATTGCTTGTTTGTTTGCACAAGCTCTTGTTCCATTCTCTTACGATCCGTTATATCCGCAATAATGTAGCAAAATCGCGGTTTACCTCCCGTGTTGTGCATAATGGGAGCCACGGTTGCGGATAACCAATGTGACTTTTCTCCGTCGTCATAAAGATATTCAAAGGCGACGGGTTTGCCTGTTTGTTCTGCTGTTTTAAAGTTATTAATCCACATTTCTCTGGTGGTTTTAGGGACTATTATTTCGCTGAAAAGACGATTTTGCAAAGCCTCAGCGGAAGTTTTGAAAAACCGGGCGGTTTTATTATTCGCGGTGACAGACAAAACATCATTGTCAACAAGTTCCACAATTCCCGTCATAAAAGGCACGCTTTCAAAAAAGGAACGTAACGTGGCTTCCTGTTCTTTGAGTATTTCTTCGTTTTTTCTGGTTTCTGTAATTTCTCTCGAAATTCCCATAACCGTGGACGCCTTGCCGCCTTCGTCGTTTTTAATCGGCACCAGGCGCGTTCCGAACCATCTGGTTTGATTCCGGAAAACTTCTTTGTGCTCGATGTAATATATTTTTTCTCTGTTTATTATTCTTTTAATGAATTGTTTTTGTCTTAGTACGGATGCTTTTGGAAACAATTCGTCGAGATGTTTTCCCAAAAGTTCTTCTGGCGTGCAACCGAACAGTGCAGCGGCAAAACGGTTTATGTAAGTTACCTTTCCGTTAAGATCGATAATATAGATGGCGTCCTGCGCGGCTTCGGCAAGCGTCCGGTACCGCAATTCGCTTGCATGCAGTTTTTTTTCCGTTTTTTGACGTTGAATTGCCGCTCCCAAAATATCGGCAGCAATTTGCAAAGCCTCAATTTCCATAAAGGACCATTCACGTTTTTCGACGCAGTTGTCAAATCCTATGAATCCCCACCATTCATCATCCGAAAAAATCGGAACAACAAGAATGGACTTGATATCCTGAGCGTTTAAAATGTCCTGTTCTTCCTGCGGGAAATCATGAATGTGCCCTTGAATGATTTTCCCCTTGCTCAACCGTTTAACCCAGCGCCCGAAGCCGCTTGCTATTAAGGGAATATTTTGTAAATCGGGATTGTCTATCTGCGGAACGATGCCTTTAGCGACCCATTCGTATTTCTGGCTTACCAAAAGAACGCCGTTTGCGCTCTCATGTTTTTTGAAGAGATAGGTGCGGCTGACTCCGGTTATCCTGCCTAATCGCCGCAAGACTTCGTTAATATGATCTTCCCATGAAGATGCTCGCAAAAATTGCTGAGCGATAAGACCGAGGGTCTCTAAAATCGCGTCTTTTCGTTTTAAGTTTTCCTCGAATTGCTTACGTTGGGTAATATCGCGGATAGAAATCAAATAGGCGGTTTTCCCTTCCCAATCCACAGGAACCTCGTGCAGATCGGCAAAAAGCGGTTTTCCCGAGGGCGTCTTTAGAGTAATGTCCCTTCTGAGTTCCGAAGTTAAGGGAAAGTCGAATGATTGTCCGGCTAATTCATCAACGGGCACTCCGAACAGCGCTGCCGCCGCCGGATTGGCAAAAAGGATTTTACCTTTGGCGTCCACGAGCAGAATTCCGTCGGCATTTTTTTCCAATATCGTTCTGGCAAAATTTTCTCTTTTCTTCAGGGCTTCTTGCAAAAGTTGTCGTTCGATGGCGTAAATGACCACTCTTTCCATAATGGATCCGTTTATAACGCTTTTAACCAGATAATCCTGCGCGCCCATTTTAACAGCCTCGACAGCCGTTTCCTGATCTTCTAAAATACTGATCACAACAACGGGAATACAACTGCTGTGTTTCAATAGTTTTTTCATTGTTTCCAATCCCTGACTATCGGGCAGATTAAGATCGAGCAGGATCACATCAATCGGATGCGAAGACAGGCGGTTCAGACCTTCCTTTAATGTAGGAGCGTGGGTCAATACAAAATGCAGGTGTGCTTCGCTCAGGGCGTCGCCCAATAGTTTCGCGTCATCGGGATCGTCTTCGATGAGCAAAATTTGTATTGTTTTTTCTTCCATCTTTACTCCGTTTATTCGTTAAGCGTTAAGGGTATAAGCGTATAAGCGGACCTCTTCAACTCTCTTAACATGGTAGATTATGGTAACGGCTTTCTGCTTTCTGATAATCTTTTCCTTTGATCTTTCTCTTCCACCTTTGCCCTAAAGGGCAGAAAAGAAGAGGAGGTAACTTATTCCCAGCAATAAATTACTGGGCTACTACCGTTAAATTCCTACGGAATTTTCCTAAACATCTAAACTCGTCACCTTGTCACTTTGTCACTCATCACCCATCACGACTCACGACCTTTACTTTAATCTTTAATCTTTTATCTTTATATCTTCCTCAGACTCTCGTGAATGCTCTTTAACAACATTTTTGAAGAGAACGGTTTGTTCAAGAACGTCAGAGATTCTTTTTTCAGCCCGAAATCATTTTGCGTCAGACCGCTGATGGCGATTATTTTAATTTCGGGATCGATTTTTCTTAAAGCGCGGATGGTGGCTTTCCCGTCCATATAAGGCATGGACATATCGGTGACCACAAGATCGATTTTTTCTTTTCGCTGAGCGTAAATTGCCACGGCTTCGGCGCCGTCGGTTGCGGTTAACACTTTGTAACCGTTGGATTCCAGGGTTGTTTTAATAATCTCAAGAATAGCGGCTTCGTCGTCCACTACCAAAACGCACTCTCCGTTGCCGGTGAATATTTCTTCTTTTTTCTTGACTTCCGCTGTTTCGATTTCCGCTTTTGCCGGAAGATAAATTTTGAAAGTCGTGCCTTTACCGACTTCGCTGTAAACGTTAATGAATCCCCCGTGGTTTTTTATAATAGAATGAACCGTAGCCAGACCGAGTCCCGTTCCCTTACCCACCTCTTTGGTACTAAAGAAGGGATCAAATATCTTATCTTTTATTTCCGGAGGTATTCCGCTTCCCGTATCGGTGACTGATAACAGAACATAAGGTCCCGGTTTTGCTTCTACGTGCATTCGGGCATATTGATCATCTAACGTAATATTGTCCGCTTTTATTTCGATGTTTCCTCCGTCGGGCATGGCATCGCGGGCGTTAACGCAGAGATTCATTATTACCTGATGTAATTGGGTGGCGTCGCCCATAACGGGCCATAGCTCCCTGTTAACATCCGTGCTCAGGGAAATGGACTTGGGAAAGGTTTGTTTGATAATTTTTCCGATTTCGGTGATTAAATGCCGCAACTGCACAATGGCGCGTTCGCCCTCCACCCCGCGGGCAAAAAAGAGTATTTGTTTGATTAACTCCGACCCTCTTTTGGCGCTTGTTTCAATCATTCTCAGAATATTCAGACCTTTTTCGTCTAAGTTCTTAAAACTCAAGACTTCGGTTGCCAACAAAATAGGCGTCAGAATATTGTTAAGATCGTGAGCGACGCCTCCGGCTAAAGTGCCGAGGCTTTCCATGCGCTGCGCCCGATAATACTGCTGTTCAAGGTTTCTCTTTTCCGTAACGTCGATCCAAATTCCCACCATTTCTTCGGGCTGCCCGTTCTGATCGTAAATGAGTTGAACCTCATCGTAAACCCAAAGATAGTTTCCGTTTTTG
This sequence comes from Calditrichota bacterium, assembly GCA_024278715.1. GTDB lineage: Bacteria > Calditrichota > Calditrichia > Calditrichales > Calditrichaceae > Caldithrix. Next base: position 2,216 of record JAJRSN010000201.1, on the reverse strand, counting down.
TGCCGCCAGCGGTATTCATGGGAGTGTTTACCGTTCCGAAAGATTTTCTTCATATCTTTTAAAACATTCTCTTTGTCGTCGGGATGAATGTTCTCTTGCCAGAGTTTCGGATTCTTTAAGAATTCGTCCGTCTCATATCCGAATCGTTTTTTTACGTTTTCGCTGACATAGGTAGGCGCATAGTCACCCGAAGCTTTGCAGGTGTAAAGAACCGCTGAACTGGATTCTAACAGACGCTTTAAGTGGTCATAAGTGCGGGTTAATTTAGCCTCGATTTTTTTACGATCCGTAATATCCGTTATCATTTTTAATGCGCCGCGAAAATTACCGGCTTCGTCAAAAAGCGGGGTAGAAGAAGCGATTGTCCAAAGCTCGGAACCGTCTTTACGACGGAAAAGAAAATCATTCCGCTCTACGATTCCCTGTTTTCGCTTTTCCCAGTGAATTTTTGCATCTGCCCGCATCTCATCGTCCATAAAGTCAAAAATCGGACGACCGATCATTTCTTCGACGGTATAACCGAACATCTCAACTATTTTTTGATTGACAAATCTGGTGTTCGCCCGTTCATCGAGCAGCCAAATGCCTTCCTGAGCCAAATCCACAATCTGCCTGTATTTCTTCTCGCTTTCTTCCATGGCTTTTTCGGCTAACTTTTTATCGGTAATATCTTTGCCTGTGGCGACAAAATGGGTGATTTTTCCCTGAGAGTTAAACAGGGGAGTAATGGTCTTGGCTTCGTAAATTAATTCGCCGTTTTTCTTTTTGTTAATAATTTCCGCTTTAAACGGCTTGCCCGACAAAATGGTCTGCCAGAGCTTTTCAAAAAATTGAGGCGGATGCTTATCGGATTTTAGTATTCGCGGGGTTTTTCCTATTACTTCTTCTTTTTTATAGCCGGTTATTTTTTCAAATGCCGGATTTACATACTGAATAATACCCTCGATATCGGTGATTAATACGCTGTCTGCGGTCTGTTCGATTACCCTGGAAAACAACTTAAAATTTTCTTCCGTTTCCTTGTAAACGGTGACATCGCGCAGCGAAACCAAATAGGCGGGTTTTTCGTCCCACTGAACAAGGCTTGTTCGCATTTCCGCCTTAATGGGTTCCGTGTTGTTGTCTGAAATTTCAATCTCGGATATTTGACCGGAATCGACGGGAAACCCAAACGGTTTGCCGACCAATTCTTCTTTACTTAATCCGAACAGGGCGGCGCCGGCGGGATTGGCGAATTGAATGGTTCCATTGAGATCTACAATTAACATTCCGTCCATATTTTTTTCGATAATGGCGTTCAAGCGGCTTTCGCTGTCCATGAGTGATTTGCGAAGACGGTGGCGCTCCACGGCATAATTTAAAACACGTTCCAAAATGGAGGAATTTATGGTATTTTTTACCAAATAATCCTGCGCGCCCGTTTTAACAGCCTCCAGAGCCATGGCTCGATCTTCCGAACTACTGATCACGACAACCGGAACGCAGCAATTATGCTTAAACAGTTTTTTCATGGTATCCAATCCCCGGCTATCGGGCAGATTGAGATCGAGCAGGATCACGTCAATCGGATGTGAGTGCAGATAGCTCAGACCTTCTGCCAGCGTACGGACATGGATCAGGAGAAAACGCATATTTGACTCGTTAAGGGTGTTGCTTATAAATTTTGCGTCCGGTATATTATTTTCGATAAGCAAGACATGGATAGTTTTTTCTTCCATATTTTACTCCGTTTGTACGTTAAGTGTGTAAAGGTTAAGCGTTAAGGGTATAAGCGGTATTAGCTTATAGTTACAAGTCACTTGTCCCTTGTCCCTTGTTCCTTGTGCCCTGATCCTTGCGTGTAAGGGTTAAGCGACTTCTCCGATAATCGTAATGCGTAATGCGTAATGCGTAATGAGTTATCATCACCATCGCTCAAAATCTTTAATAATTCCGTCAAATTATTTTTTGGAGAATAAAAAAACATCTACTTCATTACAAAAGATATTTTACTATCTTCTACCTAATTCTTACTGCCTACTACTCCTGCTCTATGCATTCTGCTTTCTCTTTTTTCATTTTTCATTTTTCTTACCCATCACGCGTCCCTCCGTCTCTTCGTCCCTTTGTCCCTTTGTCACTTTAAAAGGAATTTAATCTTGAAAGAACTTTAATCTTACCCATCACTCATCACGACCTTTACTTTAATCTTTAACCTTTAACCTTTAATCTTTAAT
>JAJRSN010000200.1 GCA_024278715.1 Calditrichota bacterium | reverse complement strand
GGTTTGACCACCAGCACGCTGCTGACACTGATTATTATTCCGATTATGTATGTGATCTTTGAACAAATGGGAGATAAACTTCGCTCTTGGTGGGCAAAAATTTAAGTCTTTTTTCACTCGCCCGCAATTTCGATTACAACGGTCGTTGGAGATGCGTCATGCTTGGCGCATCTTCAGCGATTTTTTTTACAGGCGCTGAAATAGGCGTCTATGGAGCCTTTTAAAAAAAATCAAGGACGTCGTTTAAATTTTGGTGAAGACCGGTCATAAATAATGTCCCGAATTCGGCGGATTTTTGATAATGAAAATAAAACTCAATTAAAAGAAATTCGCAAATTTTCTAAAAAAAAAAGCGGTATCTGTATTCAAAATTTTTACTGACCGAGAAAAAACGAAAAACTTACCCACGGTACAAACGGCAGCCCGGGAGAGCCGAAAAAATCCTGAGTAGTAATAAAGGCAAAATCGGCAGCCAGACTTTTACCGAAAAATCGAAGACCACCCGAAAACAAAATCGTTGTTTCATCACCCGTGAAAATCCAGTTTTCACTGATAAGTTTTATTCGATTACCGATCTGTTTTTCCAATCCCACAAGTAGAAGCGGAGTGCGATTCACATCCGCCATCAACGGCAAACCAAAGCCGATGGTAATTCCTTGTGTATCGCTTCCGTAAGTGGTTACGGCATATCCGAGAGTAATGTTACTAATGTTGCCGGGTACGGCTAAATACAAAAGACCGGCAGCAATTCCGATTTTCGGAGATAATTCAAAAGTGAGCTTCGGCGCCAGATATAAAAGTTGTGAACTTGCTCCGGGGATTAAGGAGATTCCTCCGGCAAGGGAAAAGCTGTTGGTTATTCCGATGGCAACCGTAGGAAAAAAGATGTAGTAATCTGCAAAATAGGCGTTGCCTTTTTTTAACTGACGAGCCGTGGGACCAAAAAATAAGCGGCTGTGGTTGGGATCGGATTGGGAAAATTTACTGCCGGAGGTTATTCCCTGGAGTTCATGCATTGATTTAATGTGCTTATCCGAAATGTACATTTTAAGCCCTGTTCGGGTTTGCACTAATAACGAATCTCCCCGCGCTTTTAAAATCCGAACCACAAACTCGCTGCCGTCATCCAATTCCATTCGGCTAAATTTTTTCCCCTCCGTTATCGGAGGAAAGGGAACGTTAAAGATTGCTTCGGGAAAAGTTTTTAATCCTTCACTAAATAATTGAACTCGTTCTTGTAATTTATTTTTAATTGAAACGAATTGTGCGCTCCGGAGCCTGATAATTCTTAAATTTCCCCTGTCTTTAAAATTAAGCGCAATATGAAGGTAATAATGCTGCTTTTGGTCATAATAAATCGCTGCTTTGTAAAATCCCTTAATATCTCCGAACAGGTTGTAACGCGCATTTTCAACCGAGTCGATGCTTATCCCCACAACCGGATGCAATTCCTGAGGAACAAGAACAGGTTGACTCCAAAGCAGGGAAGAGGCAATAATAACCGAACATAGAGTAAGCTGAAGTTTAAGAATTACGGACATTTAACCGCCTTTCGATGTGTAATACAAAGTATCAAACATCACGGAGTAAAATAAACAAACCTGTTTTAAGCGTTTTACGAATATAGAAATTAAGAGTGAATATTTCAATTAGCGGACGGATCGCAGCTTAAACTGATTACCCAGATTGCGCAGAGGTTTTTTGATTTTTAATGCTAAAAATTAGGATAATTTTTTGTATTGCAATTTCAAGTTCAATTTTCTTTGTGTGCTTAGTGGTTATTATTTACCGCTCTTTCGCCGCAACAGAAATATTGTGTGACGACTTATTTATATTTATTGATGAGTGCACTCTAAAAAAGTCTATATTATCATTTGGAAGAGCGGAGCGACGAGAGACCTTTTGTTTTTATTGGAATTATAAGATTTCTCTCTAAGTTCGAAACGACAGAACGCGATTTTTAGAGAGTGCTCATTGATATGATTTTGCATTTTAATTAAGATTAATCTGAAGAAAGTCATACGGGAATAACAGGTGGTTTAATATGATTACCTTCTTTAAACTTAACTTTTTAATGAGCAAGCCGGGCATTTTTCATCGAACGATATAGTGGTTAATTTTTATTCATCGGAGAGAATATAAATAAATATTGACATATAATTTTTTATTATTTAATTTAAAACTGAGATAAGTGAGTTAGTTCGGAAGGTTTCAAAACCAATTATAAGATTTATCTTGGAGAAATCATGCTTTTTGCATCCTCTATTGACCGCCGTTTACAAAACCGATCGCCTGTTGTCCTTTCAAGTTTCCATTCTAATTTCTCCGGGATAAAAAGTTCTTTGATTTTTTAAAAATCTGCGATGTTTCAAAAAAAGTGTTTAATCCGGAATAATTCCTGTACTATTGCGGGATTGATTCTTTATCAAAGGGAAGTGGGAAATATATATTCTTTTAACTCACTGTATTATTTTCAAAAAGATGGATCTTTTGATAGCCCAAGAATTGAATTTGGCGATTTTATTAAGTATTAACCGTCAATAAGTAACTTCAGAGGGAGGCATATTTTTATGCATAAAAGTGTACTATTTTCTTTTTCTATCATTTTAATTGCAATAGGTTTTATTTTTGCCGGCACTACCGGAAAAATAGCCGGAGCCATTACCGATGCCGAAACGGGAGATCCGGTTCCTGGGGTTAATATCTTTTTAGAGGGCACTTCCTACGGAGCCGCTTCGGATATCGACGGATCTTATTTCATTCTTGACGTTCCCCCCGGCACCTATACCGTGGTTTTTTCTTTTATCGGTTATCAGCAGTTACGATTGACAAATGTAAAAGTGCAAATCGATTTAACTACCAGATTAAATGTTAAACTTAAACCTAAAATTTTAATGACCAAAGAAGTAATTGAAGTTGTCGCCACTCAACCGGTTGTTCAGAAAGATGTAGCCGCCAGTCGCAAAAGCATCAATGCCGAAGATATTGAGGCTCTGCCGGTGACTTCGGTCGGAGAGGTAGTGGGTTTACAGGCTGGAATTACATCGAATATGGAAATCCGCGGTAGCGGCGCAGATCAGGTTATGTTCATGGTTGACGGAATTACCTTGCGCGATGAACGTTCAAACAAACCGATGAGCGACATCCCCTTGAGCGCTGTTCAGCAAATCTCTGTTCAATCGGGCGGTTTTAGCGCGGAGTACAACAATGTCCGTTCCGGCGTTGTAAATGTTGTAACCAAAGAGGGAAGTCCCGATAAATACACCGCCACAATAACTTATAAATCCAGCCCGCCTCATAAAAAGCACTTTGGCATTTCGCCTTATGATCCTAATTCATATTGGTTGCGTCCTTATCTCGATCCGGCGGTTGCCTGGACCGGCACCGAAGTCGGCGAACCGTTTGACGATCAAAACGGGAACGGACAATATGACTCGGGAGAACCTTTTACCGATTACAACGGCGACGGACAACGTACGTTTTGGGACGAGTTTATGAGAAGGCAATATCCCAAATGGGACGGTTGGATTGCTTTTTCTGAAGCAACTTTGAAAGACAATAATCCCAATAACGATTTAACCCCTGAAGCCGCTTATCAAATTTTTCGCTGGGAGCATCGAAAACAGGGAGACATCAAAAAACCGGATTATTACCTTGATTTCGGTTTTGGCGGTCCTGTTCCTTTGATTTCAAAAGCGCTGGGACATCTGCGGTTTTACGCTTCTTACAAACGCGAACAAAATATGTACCTGATGCAAATGTCCCGTGACGGAATCCGGGATCAGACCATGATGCTCAAATTGACTTCGGATATTGACGCCAACACCAAGCTCTCGATAATCGGAATTTACAGCGAACTATACGCCACAACGTCGTCGCGTTCCGGCGGTACGGACTATATGAGCTCTATTTCGGATGTTGCGAATACAATTAATACATCAAGCTTTACCGTGCCCTGGCGAATCTATACCAATCTTTATTATTCTCCGACGGCGCGATTCAGCCATACCATTTCCGCTAAAATAACAAGAGCGCTCAGCCCAAGCACCTACTTTGAGTTTCAATTGAGAAAACTGGGCAAAAAGTATCACACCGCTCCCGGAAGAAAACGGGATACCACAAAAAGATATCGTTTGTTCGATGATTATTATGCGGATGAAGCGCCCTTCGGATTTTATGAAGACGCCAAATTCTCCATCGAGGGTTCGCTTGCTTTTGGCGGCGCGGTAAGCACTTCCCGCGATTTTAGCCGTATCAGTACCTACTCCGCACGTTTTGATCTGGTAAGTCAAATCAATAATCATAATCAAATAAAAACCGGCGCCGAGTTTGTTCTGAATGATTTTAATATGCAGTTCGGAATGGTAAATAAGTTTTTACCCGAAGGCAACACCTGGACAATCATTAAACGAAAACCCTATCGTTCTTCCCTTTATTTTCAGGATAAAATTGAGTTCGAAGGATGGATTTCCACCGTGGGATTAATTCTGGATTACTCCAATCCGAACGGAAAATGGTACGATGTGGGACCTTATGACAGAAGTTTTTATTCTCAGGATTATTCTCCAGAGTTTGAAGCAAAGATTAAAAAGGAAAGTGTAAAACCAAAGGTTACGCTCAGTCCGCGGTTATCCATATCGCACCCCATAACCGAAAATTCCAAACTCTATTTCAATTACGGACATTACCAACAGGTGCCGACTTCTGAACGCTGGTTCCGTATTCAAAGAGCCATAAACGATAAAGTTGACCGGATCGGCGATCCCAACCTTAACCTTACAAGAACCATCTCTTACGAATTGGGATACGATCAGGCGCTGTTCGGCAATTTTTTGTTGCATCTTGCCGGTTATTATAAGGATGTAAAAAATCAGGAGTTTTGGGTACGATATATCAGCTATGACGGCAAGGTAAACTACTTCAAAATCACCACCAACGCATACCAGGACATCCGGGGACTCGAAGCCGATTTGACCAAAATGCAGGGCAAATGGGTCACGGGAAATATCAATTACGAATATCGTGTGGGAACATCGGGCTATTTTGGAATAGCCCAGTATTTTGAGAATCCTGCGGAACAATTGGATTATCTGCGGCAAAATCCTTATCAGGAAAAACCGCGTCCCCAACCCAGAGTAAAATCCACCATCGATTTTCATACGCCTATTTCATTCGGCCCCAAAATACTTGATCAAAGACCCATCGCCGATTGGCATTTTAATTTTATCAGTTATTGGGTAGCCGGACGCTGGTCAACCTGGAATCCGAATAATGTTCGCGGAATAACCTATAATGTTCAATGGCGCGATTATTTTAACGTCGATTTAAAAATTACAAAAGTGTTTCCCTTTAAATATTTCAATCTCAAATTTTTTATGGATATTAATAACTTGTTTAATTTTAAACATTTTTCCGGTCTCTCGTTTAGAGACCAATTTGACAGAAATGATTATTTTAAATCATTACATCTTCCCGAGGGTATTGCCGATAAATTGGCTTATCCCAATATCCCCGGCGGCGACCAACCGGGCGATTACCGGAAAACCGGAGTTCCGTTTCAACCGATGCAACGGGTCGAAGATCATTTGTCCCTGGATAACCCGAATCCCAAAGTAATTTATTGGGATGCGAAATCACGCGGATATTACCAATATATTGACGGTGATTGGACCAAGGTCAGCGGAAGTCGCTTGAAAAAGATCATTGATAATAAAGCGTACATTGATATGCCCAATCAGTCTTTCTTTACGTTTTTGAACCCGAGAAGTTATTTTGTGGGATTAACAATCAATTATAATTTTTAAAAAGCCAATCAAAAAAAGGGTTGAAGATGAATAAAAAAAGATTCAGTAGCATAACAAAAATTAAATATTATGTATTAACTCTTCTTCTGCTGATAGTCTTTAATTTCGGTAAGGCTGACGAAACCAAATGGTTGGCGGTCGGAATGTTGCACGACTGGTTCTCGAGCACCGGTTGTGAAATTGAAGTGGGACGCAGGCATTTGATCTCGGATCAGCAGGACGGATTAAGATGGCCCGCTCAATTCCGTTATCAAGACACCAAAGCCGCAAAAGCACTCTGGATAGGCACCACCAATTATCAGGATCCCATTTCGGGCGAAACTTATGATTACAAGGTTGTCCATGTGGGACCGCGGGTTATGGACGAAGATAACGAATTTATGCCGGTTGAATTTAAGCTCGTCGCTCGCTTTGACCATCCTCAGGTTTTGGTTGACGGCTTTCCCGCTTCGCCGTTGGATTATATGGATGAGGTGGATGAAATAGATCCCGATTTACCTGCCGATAGAATGCTGTACAATGTGGTCAACACTCAGATCGGTGTAACTGTTACCCGCCGCGTTTATGCTTATTCACAACAAAATCACGATAACTATCTCATTTACGATTATGTCTTTAAAAATACGGGAATTATTGACAAAAAGGGTACCAAGGTTGAAAAAAAATTAACCGACGTTGTTTTCTTTTTACAATACAGATATGCGCCCACCAGAGAGATCGGACCTTACGGATATTACTGGGCGCCGCAATCGACCTCGTGGGGACATAGTACGATGAACGACGCAATTTACGCCGACCCCTCGACGGGCGATCCGGTTTTTCGCGCTCTTTTTACCTGGCTGGGACGGCATTCAAAAGCAGACTACGACCTGATAGGCGGACCTAATGTAGGTACATCCACCTATCGCGGCGACGGACGTTTGGGCGGCGCTCAATATTGCGGCGTTATAACTTTACACGCAGATAAAAGCGCAACGGATAAATCGGACGATCCCAGTCAACCTACCTCCACACATGTGGTAGGCTCGGATGATGATATTACCTATAACAACGATCCTTTCAATCC
>JAJRSN010000199.1 GCA_024278715.1 Calditrichota bacterium | reverse complement strand
CTATCCGTCCCTCGTCGTTTACCGTGTAAATTTCGTAAGGTTCTTCGGAGTTTAAGTTTTTGGAAAGCAGTTCACTGAATTCGCGGATTGAAAGTTCGATTATAACGGCGCCCAATAATTTGTTCTGCTTATCGAAAACAGGGGCGCCCATAAAGATAATATTTCTGTTAACAGGCTCGTAATAGCCAAAATCGGAAATCAATGACTTTTTGCCGACGAACAACTTTTTGGTAAAATTATGCAGCAGCGAGCCGCTCAATTTCCCCGAGTACAAACTACTTCCCAAATCGGAACGAGGATTTGTCTCGTAAAAAATCATTCCGGTTTGAGCGTCGATAAAATAAAACGATTCCTCTTTCAACGACGAAAGAAGATCATCCACAGCCAAAAAATCATTTTTTAGTTGTCTGATCCGATTCAAATAACGACGGTCAATATTTTGGTTTTTAAGGAAGGGATTCGCTTTTGCGAACAGATTTACTATTTGCTGAGAGCGCGAAGCAAGGTTTAATAATTCGATGTGTTCATCTAAATAATCAATCAGTTCGGTCTTTTTTAAATCGCGAATTGTTTTAATATGTTGGCGCTGGGTGTCTAAAATGTAAGCGCGAAAATGCCGGTAGGTGAAAAAACTTCCCAGACTTATCGGTATCATCAAAAGCAAAACCATGAAGACCGTCAATTGAATTTTAATCGATGACTTTATCTTCCGTATCATTGAATTATCCTCCGATTTGTTTTTGTTCGAATCCGCCGGTTAAACCTTGATCCTGAAGTATTTTTTCCGGCTCCAAAATGATTTCCGTTTCAGCGGTAATCCCTTTAATAATTCCCTTTTCAAATCCTTTAATTCCTGTAAGATCGGTTTGAATATCGTTTTTATCGATCGATTTGAATTTTAGAATTTGATCGATTAAAAAGCAGATTTTTAATTTCGGATGTTCAATAATCAATAGTTGCCGTTGGGTTTCTTTTTTTTCGTCGTGAATTTTCAGATACGATTTCAGGTCTATAATTGTGTACAATACGCCAAAAAAACTGGCGATTCCTTTAATAAACGGCGGCAGTCCGGGTAAAAAGGTGAAGTTTTTTAAAGGTTGAATTCCTTTCAAAAAGGTCGCTTCAATGGCATATTTTTCTTCCCCTAAAAAAAAGACAATCACGTCAATCGTTTCGATTTCGGTTTTAGTTGTAACCGGCTGCCGGGAGAGCAGCAGCGCCCGTTTTTTTAGAATCCGTGATGTAGCTTCTTTTTCGTTCATCGCTTCAACTCGCTAACTTATTGGCTGTTATTATTTTTTTTACCATTTCGGAAAATTGGAACACGCTTAATCCGTCGCTTTCGGGAATAATAGCGTCGGCGTCCGATTTTTTAAGCAGGTTCAGGACGTTTTGATAGTATCTTTTACTCTCTTTGGGAATTTCTTTCATCGAATAGACATTGGCTAAGGCGAAATGTCCCATGATGAAATTGGGATCCAAAAAAACCGCTTTTTGAAAATTTTCTTCCGCTTTCGCTAAATCGCCCAATTCCAGAAAAATGTTGCCTAACAGGTAATATCCTCTGCTGTTCAGGTTATTTCTTTCGACATATCTCTGGCATAATTCTCTTGCTTCTTCCAATTGTCCGTTGTTGGCTAAATTTTTAATAATGGTAAGCTCGTCGTCTGTTTTTTGACTAACCGGCTCCCGCTCGGGCGGAAAGGCGGGCTGAGGTTTAAAGGAGATTATCTTTTGATCCGGTTCGGTTAATTTTTTCAGAACCGGCTTTTGGGTAAATTTTGTCAGCGCGACCTTCTTGGTCGTCAAAGTTTTACCGGCGGTTATTTTGCCCGTGATCTTGTTTTTGCGATAAACGATGATGCCGTCGATTATTTGCGGTTTGAATTTATCGAATTTTAAGGCGGGAAATTCGCCCGCGCCGGTGATAAAATATCCGTCGTTTTCCAAAAGGTCGTAAAATTTATGTAGAATGGAAATGACCGCGGATCCCGAAAGATACATCAATACATTGCGGCAGATAATAAGATCAATAGGGTTGAATTTGTGATCGGGCGGAAACGGATCTTTTTTTAAGTTGTGTTTCAGGAAGGTCACCCGTTTTTTGATTTCCGGCTTTAAGCGGTAGCGCTTTAAATCGATCACGTCAAAATAGCGGTCTTTAAAGGTTAAAGGCGTGTTTCGAAAAGACCAGTCGGTATAAACGGCGTCGCGGGCTTTTTTCAATTTCGTTTCATTTACGTCAGTGGCTAAAATAGTTATTTGCCAATCCGATTGATCCGCCAAAAGCCGGTTCATTAAAACGGAAACGGAATAGGGCTCTTCGCCTGTGGAGCATCCGGCGCTCCAGATGTTTATTCTGCGGTTCCCGTTCAGTTTACGCGATATGATTTCCGGAAGAATTACAAATTCCAGGCGGTCAAACAATCTTCCGTTTCTCAGGAAATAGGTTTCGGGAATTGTTAAATGGTTTATTAATTCCGGCGAAGAATCGATTCCTTGTTTGAGCAAACGTTCGAGGCGCTTTTCGAACTCCTCATCGGACAAGCCTTTAAAGGCGGAGCGCAGACGATTTTCTAAATCGTCGGTTTTATCTCTGAAATCAAGCCCTAATTGGGATTCCACAACTTCGGCGATCCGCTTTAAAATTTCAGGGCTGATATGCTGCAAGCGCTTCTTGTATTTTTTCATTTTCGTCTTTCAATAGTTTTTCGATTCTTTGTGTTTCCCTTAGGCTGAGCAGCTTATCGAAATTAAGTATTAACACAAACTCTTCGTTTTGTTTAATTACCCGTTCGATGAGCTGCGGTCCGGAAATTAATTCTTTTAAGGGAATTTCATTGTCATCCACAAGAGGAATTAATCCGCTTACCCGATCCACGACAAATGCCATCGAAAAATTATTTTTCTGAATTATGATCAAATGGTCTGTAATCCGAATATCGCGTTTCGGAAATCCTAAACGATAACGGATGTTCAATACGGGAACCGCTTCCCCAAAAACGTTGATCAATCCGAGAATGATTTTGGGCGATTTGGGAAGCGGGATTATCTCGACAATCTGAGACACTCGTTTTATCTTATCAATCGCAATTCCGAATGTTTTATTGTCCAGTTTAAATCCGAGATAAACCTGTTCCATAGCAACCTTTACAGATTGATTTACAAAAACTTATTATCGGTTAAAGCGCGCTAAAAATTAGCCTCTTTTGCGCTGGCGATAGTAATAGTCCGTTTGCCCGCAACTCACCCGAACGGGATTCTTCGAATCACGGGGGAACTTAAAGCCTTATTATCGATAAAATATATTAGTCGAAATGCCGGTTTTTTACACTAAATCCCGATCGGCGGTAAAAATGATTTTAATCAACCGTATTGAAATGTTATTTATTTTACCTTTCGGTTTTTTTGTTTTTTGGCATAGATCATTGTAGTTGTAAAAATATTGTATTATTATACCAATCGGAACGATCTTTTGGCGATTGCGCATTTATTCTTAATTTTTCGGGCTTTTTTCCGAATTTGATATTAAGATTAACAATTGCTTTCTTTAATTAGAGGCAAAAAATATTTATGAACCTTTTGCAATAAGAATTAAACATCGATATGAAAACCGGAAAAAAAAGTTTTTATTTTTATTTCAGTAAAATTTTGTTTTTTGTAATCCCCTCTGTTTTATTAATAGCCGGAGTTCTGATCTTTTTAGGCTGGCAGACGGGTTTTGTGGCTGATGCCGTCAAGTCTTATTTAAACAAAAGCCTTAAGGGCTACGCGCATATTGAATATCGTGAGCTTTACGGCAGCCCTTTCAATTCGATCAAGATAAAAAATTTCAACGTGGTACTGAATTCGGGTACAGAGTTAAAGATTAATTATCTGGAATTGCGCTACCGTTTATTGCCGCTTTTGAAGAATAAAATTGTCTTCGACCGAATAATCGTTGATCGATTGCAAATTCAGATTTCCGCCGAAGAAGAAGATCGGAAAAAAACTGTTCCTTTTAATGTGGATACTCTGTTGGCTTCGTGGCAGGACTATTTCTTTCCGGCTGAATTTTTATCCGGGCTGCCATCCGTTGACGTTAAGGATGTGGAAATTGTTTCGTCGGAGGTGCGGTTTAAAGATCAGCCCGTAACGCTTGTAAACGTGAACATGGATATTTCGCGGCTCCGTTTGAGGCGCAATTACGTATTTTTGATGTTGACCGATTTATCGGGACTCTGGCGGGAAAAAAATCTGGAATTGAAGTCCCTTTCCATGGTGTTAAAAGGCGACGAAAACGGTATCAATATTAATCAGGGCGAATTAAAAACCGCTAAATCAAAAATAATATTCAACGCGTTATTAAATCCGAGAACGGGATTGAATTTAAATTTGACGGAATTTTTTCTGAATCTTGATGAAATTGCCGAGTTCTCCGGAGTGGACAGTTTAAAAGGCGGGAATCTGGCGGGATCGGTTGCCATTAGCGGAATGCCAGTGCGTTTTGGCGCGGAGGGCGAATTAAAAGGCGAGTGGCGCGGAAGAAAATTAAGGTCTTTGAAGTTCTTGGTGAATTACGATCGGGGGCAGGTCTATTTGAAAAATCTGATTTTTGACGCTAACTTTGCCCGTTTAAAAGCGCGCGCCTACTGGAATCAGGAAAAACGGATTACCGGCGATCTTTCGTTTAAAAATATCGATTTAGCCGTTTTGTATCACGATTTTCCGCCGACGCGGTTAAACGGTTCTTTGCATTTGAACGCCTCGCATTTAAGCCTGAAAAATTTAACAGGCATAGGCACCTTAAAATTCTTCGACTCCGTCATCGATACTTTTAAAATAGATTCCGTTCAACTAGCGATTAATGCAAACAAAGGCTTTTTTCATTTCAAAAAACCTTCGTTCATTAAAATTGCCGACAGCTCTAAGTTTTTCTTTGAAGGAACCCTAGACCGCGAGCACAATATCGATATCGATCTGCTGACTTTTGACAATTCTCTGCCGGTTCTTTTCCGCGATCTGGGCTTGCGCAAAATAAAGGGAAAACTGGACGCGCGTATCCATCTGTTCGGTCCTTTGTTAAATCCCAACTTTTCCGGCACTCTGTTTATACCAAAATTGGATTTTACGACCATCCGTCTGGATACCGTGAAGTTTAATCTTTTTGTGGAAGGCATTGCCCATAAGCGGCTGGGCAGCGGACAGTTTAATATTAGCTCCGGAAAGATCGGTGAATTTCCGCTGGACCGGGTAAGTTTTGAATTGAAGACCCGTCGCAACACCGTAGAATTAAAGGATCTGAAATTTATTAGCGGCAAGAATTTTTTTAATACCGACGTCGTCGGATGGTGGTCGTATGACAGCGTTAACGTTAAAGCCTATCCGTTTAAAATTCAGTATAAAGATTATTGGATTTCCGGGAAGGACACATTAACCGCCACGCTCACTCCGCAAATGGCAATACTGGAAAATTTCACTTTTATCGGTCCCCAGGCTTCGGAAGTGACCATTAACGGCTTTTACGATTTTGAGATGAAGGACTTTCAGACTTACATTTCGTTGAATCAGTTGCAAATCGCCCCGTTCGAGCAATTCTATAAATCGAATATGGATTTAAGAGGAAAGGTGAACGGTTTTATCGAAATTCTGACGCCGCTCACAGACCCCAACATGGAACTCGATTTG
>JAJRSN010000198.1 GCA_024278715.1 Calditrichota bacterium | reverse complement strand
GACGATTGAAAAAAGGCATGATCATCGAAGGAAGGATCGTGCAAATTTTTTCCGATAACCATTACCTTTTGCGAATATACGGACACAATTTAATAATGAAGTCGTCGGTAAAATTCGGACGCTTTGAAGAAGTGCGATTGAAAGTTCTGGAAACCAAACCCAGAATTCAGCTTCGAATTTTTGATCCGAAAACCGAATTATTCTGGGCGGGTCATAAAAAGAGGATGAACCTTTTAATCGAATGATTTAAAGAAAGGCAATCATGGAAGAAGCTATCGAAGAGACTACAAGCTATCGCTTGATGCGCGATTATCAAACAACCATTACCATTCTCGAACATCTTTCCGACGCCATTTTTATTTTAAATCCCAAAGGCGATATCCAATATGCCAACCGGGTAGCTACAGACCTTTTGGGACAGAATCTGGAAGATTTGCTGGAAAAGAACCTGAATGAATTTTTAAGCGCTCACTTTATGTTTCCCGACATGGATGACGCGGAAGGAGAAAAATCTTTTCTGGAAAAAATATATCACAGCGGCTTTTGCGAATTGGAGAGCACGCTTAAAAATAACGGCTACGAAACTCCGGTTATAATCAGTTTCGGGATTGTGCGCGGAAAACAGGATGAGGTCAATTACATTATCGCCAGCGCAAAGGATGTGAGCCTGCGGAAGAATCTGGAAAAAGAGTTAATGCAAAAGCAGTTATTTATCCAGTCGCGCGACCGCTATCGCGAACTCGGCGAATTGGCGATTAATATTGTTCACCGTTTGAGTCAGCCGATTACTTCAGTCCGGCTTTTAATCGATATGATGCAGCAGCAAATCCGCAGTGAAAATGTTTCGTTGGATCAGTTTCAAAATAATTTTGAGCAGATCAAAGAGCGATTGAATTTGATGAGCGAAGTGATTACCAATGTGAGAAATTTCGCCTTTTTAACCGAAGAAGAGACTTTAAAATTGGTGGATGTAAACGAATGCATCGGCAATGCCATTCAGCAATTGCAATATGAACTCACCGAAGCGGACGTGGTAATCGAATTGAACAAAGAAAATTCCTTGCCGGCTGTTCTGGCAAATCCCTTGAATTTACAGCAGGTGTTCACGACATTGCTGCGTTTTTTTCTCGATGTTTTCGGAAAAACAGCGGCGGAAAAATCAAAGCAAATTCAAATCAGATTGCACAGTTTTAAAGACCGCTGGGTGGAAATTCTGCTCTATAACGGAGAAACCGAAAATATTCTCGATAAAAAAACAAAACTTAAAGAAAACACAAAATTGGTCAGTCAGAATTTTAATTTAACCATAACTCAGTTGATCCTTACTTCTATCGGCGGCGATTTCAGTTACCTCGTCCGAAATCCCGATTACCATTCCTTTTTACTGCGAATTCCGGCGGGTCAGGGCGATGAACGGCAATTGCTTTTGAATTTGATCGATCTGATGAAATAAAAAGCAGGTAATTTTTTCCTGCTCTAAAGTAATTCCTTCCCCTTGCCCCAAAAGCACTTTTCTAAAACATCATTCTGATTCTCGCGATTTTTAATCTAAAATGTGTAAAAACCGTAAAAACAATAAATTAGAAGCTATTTGCTTTGAAAATTGTTGAAGAATTTATCCGGAATTATTTATGGCATTGAATTTGCAAATTCCTAAAGAAAAAAAAGAGGAAAAGATATGCGAATCAACTTAACGCCATTAAAGCAAGCCATGTTGGGTCAGTTGCAGCAGAACGACGTTATTGCCAATAATCTGGCAAACATCAATACCAGGGGGTTCAAAAAAGACCTTGTATTTTTTGAGGTGCTTAAAAACGATCCGGATGCGGAAGCCAAACCGCGGATGGCGACCGATTTTGCCCAGGGCGCGTTGACGCAGACGAGCAACCCGCTGGATGTTGCCCTTTCCGGTTCGGGTTTTTTTACGGTGGAAACAGAAAACGGAATTGCTTATACCAGAGACGGTCATTTTAAATTGGATGAAAACGGAGTTTTGCGGACGCAGCAGGGCTATCCCGTTTTGGGAGAAGGCGGCTGGATCTCGCTGGTGGGCGACGACCTTACTCCGAAAAATATTACAATCACTCAGGACGGGGAAATTTATCTGGACGATCAATACGTCGATCGTCTGGCGATTAATGATTTTGAAGATTACAGTCAAATAAAAAAGCGAGGTGATAATGTTTTTATTACCGCCGATGATGTTGAACCTCTACCTGTTGAAAAGGTGGAAGTTCGCCAGGGATTTTTGGAAGAATCCAATATCAATCCTGCGGAAGAGATGATTCAATTAATCGAAGTTCAGCGTCAGTTTGAAAGCATTCAACGCATGGTGCGCGCGCTCGATGAAACCTTCCGCAAAGCGGCTGGCGAAATTGGCAAGTATTTTTAAAGGATAAAAGGAGAAAACAGGGATGTTACGAGCACTCAAAACCGCTGCTCTGGGTATGACCGCTCAACAGCTAAATGTTGATGTTATAGCCAATAATTTGGCGAATGTCAATACCACGGGTTTTAAAAAGAGCAACATCGAATTTCAGGATTTGCTTTACGAGACCATCCGGCTTGGCGATCGCGACGGGCGCAAAGGTTACGAAAATCCCGTTAAACTGCAAATCGGTTTGGGCAGTCGTCCGATCAGCACATTTCGCTCGTTCTCCAGAGGCGATGTCGTCCAGACCGGGAATACACTGGATATGGCAATCAACGGACGGGGGTTCTTTCAGGTTGAGTTGAACGACGGCAATTACGCTTACACCCGCGACGGTTCATTTAAGGTTAATTCCGAGGGTTATCTGGTGACCAGCTCCGGTTTAAAGGTCTATCCGGAAATTGCCCTGCCGGAAAATGTTAACAGCATTAAAATCAGCGAAAACGGCATAGTATCGGTAATAATCGAAGGCGAGAGCGAACCACAGGAAATCGGTCAGATTGAATTGGCAAGCTTTATGAATCCGGCGGGATTATTTGCCAGAGGCGGGAATTTATTTTCGGTAACCGAGGCGTCGGGCGAACCCATTTACGGGCTGCCGGGAGAGCAGGGATTCGGCGGGGTCATGCAGGGTTATCTGGAAAAATCGAATGTGGACGTCGCCCAAGAGATGATTAATTTGATTGTGGCACAAAGAGCTTACGAGATTAATTCCAAAACCGTAAAAACCGCTGACGAATTACTCGCTTTAATCAATAATCTCAAAAGGTGAAGTTATGCTAAAGTTGGGTAAAGGTATTTTGATCATGTTGGCGGTCCTGATGTTTTTTGTCTCCGAGGGTATTTCCGGAACACCGTTGACGCAGAAAATTCAGGATCAAATCCGCATCTTTTTTGCCGATCGCTTTGAAGCGGCTGATTCAAACCTTAAAATCAATTACCTGCGTTTTCCCGATCTGGAACATCTGAAAAACAAAGAATATCAAATTGAATGCCGTTCCCAGAGCAGCAGACGAAAATTAGGTTATCAGACCATCTGGGTTCATCTGGTACGGAACGGACAACTCAGGGTTAAACTGCCGATCAGCGTTGAAGTAAGCATTAAAAAGCCAGTGATTGTGACAAAATCGAGTATCGGTTTTCAGGAAAAGATTACGCCGCAACACGTTCGCAGAGAAATTCGCTGGATTGACGACACAAGCGTTTGGGAACAGACGATCGCTGAATTGACGCAGGTAATAGGCAAAGAAACCACGCATTTTATTCCGGCGGGAAAAAATCTTTTAATGCGCGATGTGCAGGAAACTACCGTGGTAAAACCCGGAGACAGAGTGCAGATTCAGATAAGAGCGGGCGAATTGATTGTTTCCGCCATCGGGATCGCGCGTTCTGCGGGAAGGGTAGGCGATTACATTTACGTGAAAAATACCGTTACCGGTAAACGTTTAAAAGGAAAAATTACATCGCCAGGCATTGTTCTGGTATCGAATGCGAGGGCGTTATGAAAGTTATTTACAGTATGTTAATGATATTTATATGGACGTTCATTCTTTCCGCTCAGCAGCTCCAATCGCTTTACAGCGATATTAAAGCGTACCAGATAGGGGACGTTTTATCCGTGATCATTGTGGAAAATGCCAACGCCAGCCGTCAGTCAAAGAGCAGCAGTCAGCTCAACTCCGAGGTGGGAATCGACGCCAAATCGGGCGGAAACATAGCCGACTTTTTACCTGTTTTTGGCGGATCGGGCGGATTCAGTTCCAAACATCAGGGTCAGGACGGAACTTCGCAATCGGATCGTTTGACTGGAAAATTGGCGGTTAGAATTGTGGAAAAAACTGAAAACGGAATGTTCAAAATTAAGGGCGAGCGCAAACTGAATGTTAACGGAGAGGAGAATTTAATGAAGTTAGAAGGTTATGTTCGCGCCCGCGACATAACATCAGCAAACACCGTCTATTCGTATAATATAGCCGACGCGCGCATTACTTATCGCAAATCCGGGATTACCCAAAGTTTCTTAAAAACCAGAGTTATTACAAAAAT
>JAJRSN010000197.1 GCA_024278715.1 Calditrichota bacterium | reverse complement strand
GCCAACAGCGACGTGGGCGTTCACGATGTTTCGCTTCAGGTGCACGATTCTTCCGGCGCCACCGACCGCCAGGATTACCGCCTGACAGTAAAAGACAAAAATGATCCGCCGGTGGTCAGCGATATTCCCGATCAGACCATCGACGAAGGACAGAGTTTTACGCAAATTACTCTGGATGATTACGTCTCCGATCCCGACAACAGCGACGACGAAATAACCTGGACTTACTCCGGAAACAAAGAACTTTTGGTTAATATTGACGCCAACCGGATCGCGACAGTTACCGCGCCGGACAGCAACTGGAACGGACAGGAGACCATTACTTTTATCGCCACAGATCCGGGAGATCTTTCCGATCGGGATTCGGCTGTATTTACGGTGAATCCCGTTAACGACGCTCCTCAAATTACTTCAACTCCCGACACAATCGCCATTCAGGGTCAATTGTACCGGTATCAGGTCACCGCGCAGGACGCAGATTCGGGCGATGTTTTGCGCTACAAGCTGCTGACCGCTCCGGCTTTTCTGAGCATCGATTCCGTTTCGGGTTTAATCAGCGGAACCCCGGCTAACAGCGATGTGGGCGTGCACGATGTTGCGCTTCAGGTTCACGATTCTTCGGGCGCAAGCGACCGCCAGGATTACCGCCTGACAGTAAAAGACAAAAATGATCCGCCGGTGGTTAGCGACATTCCCGATCAGACCATCGACGAAGGACAGAGTTTTGCGCAAATTACTCTGGATGATTACGTCTCCGATCCCGACAACAGCGACGACGAAATTACCTGGACTTACTCCGGAAACAAAGAACTTTTGGTTAATATTGACGCTAACCGGATCGCCACGGTTACAGCGCCGGACACTAACTGGAACGGACAGGAAACCATTACTTTTATTGCCACAGATCCGGGAGGTCTTTCCGATCGGGATTCGGCTGTGTTTAAGATTCTGCCCGTTGACGATCCGCCGAAATTCATTTCCGCTTTGCCTGAATTGTCTTTCAGAGAAGACGATTCCCTGTTTATTTCTTTTTCATTCTGGTTCCCTTTTGTTGAGGACGCCGATAATCCCGACAGCGCGCTTGTTTTTAATCTGGGACAGGGCAAAAAAGTAAACTCATCTGAATCGGACGGCGGGCATCTGCTTAAACCCTTCCCCGACTGGTTTGGCGAGGACACGTTAAAAATCATGGTAAGCGACGGAGTATTTTCCGATTCCTCTTCTTTTAATGTTCGTGTTCTGCCTGTAAACGATCCTCCGCAAATCGTTCATTTTCCCGATAGTCTTGTGCTTTTCCGGGGCGACACTCTACGCTTGTCTTTAAAAGAGTTCGAAGCCGATATCGATTCTCCTTCAGACTCGCTCTATTGGAGTTTTTCGACGGCTGACTCAAATCTGCGTTTTCAATATCGGAAGTCCTCCAAAGAGCTCCTTCTTTTCTCCGAAAATTTTAAAGGATATTCTCTGCTTTTTTCCGAGCTAATCGATGACAGCGGAGCCTTTGCTCTTGACACCGCCATAATTCATGTAAAAGACTCCGTCACCGCTATCGGCGCCGAAAATCTAATCGCGCTGGAGTACAATCTATTTCAGAATTTTCCCAACCCCTTTAACCCCACAACCACAATTCGATACTCGCTAAAAGAAAGAGCTTTTGTGCGGCTGGATGTTTTTAACGTTAAGGGACAATTGGTTAAAAAAGTCGTTTGGGGATTATTCCCTGCCGGGATTCATGAGATTCCGATCAACGGCTCCGATCTGGCTTCGGGAATTTATTTTTACCGGTTAATCGTGTTGCATCACAAAAAACCGGTTTTTGTCAGGATTAAAAAGATGATACTTTTAAAGTAAAATTGTTGAACTCGATTACAATAAATTGTCCAGCGTTTGGAAAAGACGACTAAAAGACCTCTTGTGCTTTTAAACTCAAAAAATGTTCCTATATTTCATTTCATGTTTGCGTCAAATAATAAAGCGGGATTTAAAATAGCCTCATATTTAATAGGAAGTAAACAAAAATGAACAAAACTAAAATAGAATGGACTGAAGAAACCTGGAACCCTACTATCGGATGTACTAAAATTAGCTCAGGTTGCAAATACTGTTATGCCGAAACCATGGCAAGAAGGTTACAGGCAATGGGAGTAAAGGGCTATGAAAACGGCTTTGAATTTACGTTAATGCCTCAAAGATTAGAGCATCCTCTAAAGAAGAAAAAACCTACAAAATTTTTTGTAAACTCCATGAGTGATCTTTTCCACGAGGAAATGCCTTTATCCTTTTTAGATAAGATTTTTGATGTTATTAAACAAACGCCTCAACATATCTATCAAATTTTGACCAAACGAGAAAACAAAATGGCTGAATATTTTTCAGATCGTTCGCTTCCGCCAAATGTTTGGCTCGGGGTTACCGTAGAAGACAGGAAATCCGGTTTACCACGTATTAAAAAACTGAGGGACATAAACGCTTCTGTAAAATTTCTGTCTATTGAACCGTTATTGGAAGATTTGGGTAAATTAAATTTGGATTTTATCGACTGGGTGATTGTTGGAGGTGAAAGCGGGTTAAAAGCAAGACCCATGAAGGAAGAGTGGGTAATAAACATTAAAAATCAGTGTCAACAGTCGGGAGTTCCTTTCTTCTTTAAACAGTGGGGCGCATGGGGCGCAGACTCGGTTAAAAGAAATAAGAAGATTAACGGAAGAATCCTTCAGGGAAAAATTTGGAACGACTATCCGACGGCGGCGGGTATTTCGGTTTAATTCTTTAATTGAAAAGCCGGGGAAGCGTATTTGCAGCCCCGGCTTTTTCCGAATTTAGGAGGAGTTTAGTCAAATACATTTATTGAAACAGAGCGATGAACACGCCCGCGGCGATGGCGGATCCGATTACGCCCGATACGTTCGGCGCCATGGCGTGCATCAGCAGGTGATTGTCTTTGTCGAATTTTAAAGCGTAATGTTGCACTACCCGCGCCGAATCCGGAACCGCAGAAACGCCCGCCGCCCCGATCAAAGGATTGATCTTTTCCTTTAAAAACAGATTCATGAATTTAGCGAACAGTAATCCGCCGGCGGTCGCGATCATAAACGAAAACAATCCCAGGGCAAAAATGCCGAGCGACTTGGGCGTTAAAAACACCGACGCTTGTGTACTCGCTCCCACGGCAAAAGAGAGCAGTACCGTGCAGATATCGAGCAGGGCATTGCCGGTCGAACGAGCCAGCCGGTCGGTTACGCCGCTTTCTTTTAAAAGATTTCCCAGCATCAGCATGCCGACAAGCGTCAGCGATCCGGGAGCGATCAGGGATGAAACAATTACCACAATAATCGGGAAAAGTATTTTTTCCGTTTTGGAAACCACACGCGGCGGCTTCATGCGAATACGCGCTTCTTTTTCCGTTATCAGCAACTTCATCACGGGCGGTTGGATCACCGGAACCAGCGCCATGTACGAATAAGCCGCAATGGCAATGGGTCCCAACAAATGCGGCGCCAACTGAGAAGAAAGAAAAATAGAAGTCGGTCCGTCCGCTCCGCCGATAATGCCGATCGATGCGGCTTCCAAACCGTTAAATCCCAAAAGCAGAGCGCCCACAAAGGTTCCGAAAATTCCCAGTTGAGCCGCGGCTCCCAACAACACCGACTTTGGGCTGGAAATCAAAGAAGAAAAGTCGGTCAGGGCGCCGATCCCCAAAAAGATCAACGGCGGCAAAACGCCCGCTTTAACCCCCCAGTAAATATAACTCAACACGCTGTTTTGAGAGGCGCCGTTGGCAACCGTGTCGTAAACGCCTAACGGCAGTGAAGGGTTGTAAGGTATGTTCCCCACAATAACGCCGAAACCGATGGGCAGCAACAAAAGGGGTTCATATTTTTTTACGATCGCTAAATATATTGCCACACAGCCAACCACAATCATTATCGCGTTTCCCCAGGTAAGGTTGGCAAAACCCGTGGTCATCACCATCTTTTCCAGAATGTGCATGGCATCAACCCTCCGCCGGTTTGAGTAAAATCAACACGTCGCCCTGATTCACCGTGTCGCCTTCTTTGTGGCGAATGTCAATGACCACGCCTTCCGCTGTGGCGTTGACTTCGTTTTCCATTTTCATGGCTTCGATTAGTATTACGGGTTGACCCGCTTTAACCATGTCGCCTTCGTTCACCAGAACCTTCAGGATCAAGCCCGGCAAAGGAGACTTGATGGCGCTGCCGTCGCTTACCACTTTGGGACGATGAAGCGCCGGAGACGGTTTTTGTGTCAATGAAGTCTTAGGCGCCGTTGCCTGAGGACCTCGCGGCGCGGGTTGAGGCTTAACATAAGCCACCTCTTCAATCCCCAAATCTTTTAAACCGACCCGATAGAGGGTCTCGTCAACGCTGATTTCTGCCTCTTCCGCGGAAAAGCGGTGAATTTTCACTTTATAGTCTTTGCCGTTTATTTCCAAAGTAATCTCTTTTTCTTTCATGGTTATTTCCTCGGTGCAATTCGTTGTCCAAATTTGTATCCCGTTTTCCAGGGCGTATGGATTTCTCCGCGATCAAATGTTACTTTTGTCCGAATGGGGTCCAGGTGCAACCGCCGGTAAAGTTCGACAGCCGCGGTAATTGCGATCAGATGATCGGTGGGAATTTCGTCGCCGCGAAACGCCGGCGTTTTTGCTTCCTCTTCCTGGCGTAACTTTTCTTTTTGCTCCCGCTTTTGAACCCGGCTTGAAAAAAAGTTAAACAGACTGATGGTCAGGGCGATCAAAATAAGTCCCAAAAAAACGATCAGAATTCCGCTGAGGGCAATGGTGCCTCCATGGTTATTAATCAGGTTCGTAAACCCATAGGCGGGCTGCCCTGCTGCATTGAGCGTATCGGCGGCTGTTTTCAGGCTGTCGGTCATCATTTTACATCCTCCTAAAGCGGTATATTGCCGTGTTTTTTGGGAGGATTCTCATCCCGTTTGCTTTTTAGCATTTCCAGCGCTTTGATTAATTTGTAACGCGTAATTTTGGGCTCAATCACTTCGTCAATCATACCGCGCCCGGCTG
>JAJRSN010000196.1 GCA_024278715.1 Calditrichota bacterium | reverse complement strand
CTCGAAATAGCAAAAGGCATCAGTAACAGTCTGGCGAAAAAAGCGGTTGCGGCAAAATTTAACGGTGAAGCGATTGCGCTGAATGAACCCTTGAACGAATCCGGGGAATTGCAAATTCTTACTTTTCAGGATAAAGAGGGCAGAGAGGTCTTTTGGCATTCTTCCGCCCATTTAATGGCTCAGGCGATTAAACGGCTGTATCCGGAAGCTCAATTGGGAATAGGACCGCCCATCGAGGACGGATTTTATTACGATATCGATTTGGATCAGCCAATTACGCCCGAAGATTTTCCGCGGATTGAAGAAGAGATGGCAAAGATTGTGGACGAAAATTTGCCCACGCAGCGACGAATTTTTACCGCTAAAGAAGCAATCGAATTCTTTAAAAAGAAAAATGAAAATTTAAAAGTCGAGTTGATTCGAGAAATTGATTCGCGTGACGAAACGATTTCCGCTTACAGTCAGGGCGAATTTACCGACCTGTGCCGCGGTCCTCACGTACCGTCAACAAAATTTCTCGGTAAAAATTTTAAGCTGCTCTCGGTGGCGGGCGCTTACTGGCACGGAGATGAAAAAAACAAAATGCTTCAGCGGATTTACGCTACCAATTATCCCGACAAAAAGCTTTTAAAACAGCATCTTCACAGGCTTGAAGAAGCCAAAAAACGCGACCACCGTAAGTTGGGCAGAGAATTAGACCTGTTCAGCATTCAGGATGAAATCGGCAGCGGGTTGATCCTCTGGCATCCGAAGGGCGCTTTAATGCGGCACATTATCGAAACGTATCTTAAAGAGGAACTCCTTAAAAACGGCTATCATCTGGTTTCCACTCCGCACATCGCCAAACTGCATCTGTGGGAAATCAGCGGACATACCAACTTTTATCAGGAAAACATGTTCAGTCCCATGTCCGTCGATGAAGTGGAGTATCAGTTAAAACCGATGAACTGTCCTTTTCACATGATGATCTACAAATCGAAGATTCGCAGTTATCGCGATTTGCCGTTACGTTTTGCGGAATTAGGAACCGTTTATCGTTACGAACGTTCCGGAGTATTGCACGGTTTGATGCGTGTGCGCGGATTTACACAGGATGACGCGCATATCTATTGTCATCCGGATCAATTAAGAGAAGAAATTATTAACGTGCTCGATTTAAACGCCCGGGTGCTCGGTCGATTTGGATTTACCGAATATGAAGTTTATCTTTCCACTCGACCGGAAAAGTTTGTAGGAGACGTTGAAAGTTGGGATCATGCTACCAGAGCGCTGCAGGAGGCTTTGGAAGAAAAGAAAATTTCCTATGAAATCGATCCCGGCGAAGGCGTTTTTTACGGACCCAAAATCGATATCAAGATTAAAGATGTTTTGGGAAGACGCTGGCAGTGCTCGACTATTCAGGTCGATTTCAATTTGCCCGAGCGGTTTGATTTGAATTTTATCGATTCCGACGGGCAGCCCTATCGACCGATTACGATCCATCGCGCTCTGTTAGGGTCGCTGGAACGGTTTTTCGGGATTCTTATTGAGCATTACGCCGGATTTTTCCCCTTGTGGCTGGCGCCTGTTCAGGCGGTTGTTTTACCCATAGCCGACCGGCATTTCGATTTTTCCGATAGGATTGCCGAAGAGTTGAAAAATAATAACCTGCGCGTAGAAGTGGATAAGCGGAACGAAAAGGTCGGATTTAAAATTCGTGAAGCCGAAGTCCAGAAAATCCCTTACATGCTGATAATCGGCGATAAGGAAGTTGAAAGCGGAAATGTGTCTGTACGCCATAAAGGCGAAGGCGACCTTGGAAGCATGGCTATTGACCAGGTTAAAGATAGATTATTAAAAGAATTAAATGAGTAGAAAAAATTAAGGAGGACGGGGTCTATCGCTAATTCAACACAAAAAACCCGGATTAACGAATTAATTAAAGCCGAAAAAGTTCGGTTGATCGATGCTGACGGGAAGCAGGTAGGAGTTGTTCCCGTTGAAGACGCCTTAAAATTGGCGAGAGAGCAGGGTTTGGATTTGGTGGAAGTCGCTCCTAACGCAAATCCGCCTGTTTGTAAAATAATGGATTTCGGCAAATATGCTTATGAAAAAAGTAAAAAAGAAAAATTAAGCAAGAAAAAGCAACACACGGTTGTCGTAAAAGAAATTCGTATGCGTCCGAAAACGGAAACGCATGATCTGGAATACAAGGTCAAGCATGCGCGTGAATTTTTATTAAATAAGAATAAAGTTAAATTCACGGTTCATTTCAGGGGACGTGAATTGGCTCATAAGGAATTTGGCGAGCAGTTGCTCAATAGGGTGGTAGATATGTTGAGCGATATTGCCAAAATAGAAAGTGAAATGAAATTCGAAGGTCGTAACATGACCTTGGTTATGACATTAAAATAGAAAGGGGTAGATACAATGCCAAAAATGAAGACGAATCGCGGAGCCGCTAAAAGATTTCGGTTAACAGCCAGTGGTAAAATAAAAAGACACAGTGCCTATCACAGTCATATTCTGACGAAAAAAAGCTCCAAGCGTAAACGCAAATTGCGCAAAGAGTCTATGATCACCAAAGCTGATGAAAAGCGCGTTAAAAGAATGATTTTGGGTTGATTTGGAAATTAGTAGATAAAGAATATTAGGAGATAAAAATGCCACGTGCAAAAAACAACGTAGCTGCGCGAAAAAGAAGAAAAAAGATTTTAAAAGCCGCCAAGGGGTATCGGCTGGGAAAAGGTCGGTTGTACAAAACCGCTAAAGATCAGGTCGAAAAAGGCTGGTTGTACGCCTATCGGGATCGGAGAGCTAAAAAACGTACTTTCCGTCGTTTGTGGATTACGCGTATCAATGCCGCCTGTCGCTTAAACGGCGTTTCTTACTCGGTATTTATGCACGCCCTGAAAGAAGCAAACGTCGCTTTGGATCGTAAGGTTCTGGCTGACATGGCTATCCATAATCCCGAAGGTTTCAGCGAATTAGTAAAACAGGTTGTTGCTTAAGCATTATGTGAACCACATTCAGGTTGTTTTAAAAGGGAGGCACATTTTTGTCCTTCCTTTTTTTATTAAACAATTGGCAGGCGAGTAAAGATGAATACAATCATTGATAAGATTCGATCGGAATTTCACCGGGAAGCCCGCGCAATCAAAGATATGAAAGACCTTGAACCGTTGCGCGTTAAATTTTTAGGGCGCAAGGGGCTGCTTTCAACTTCTTTCGATCGTATTTCGGAGCTTCCCAAAGAACAACGTCCTCTTTTTGGAAAGGCTTTAAACGAGCTCAAAAAAGAGTTGGAAAACGAGTATCAAAATCTTATTAAACAATTTAAAGCCAAAGAAGAGCAAAAACGAAAACTGGATTTGACCCTTCCGGGTCGTCGTCCTTTTGCCGGCGGTAAACATCCTTTGCTAATAGTGGCTGATGAAATTAAGGATATCTTCCGCAGCCTGGGCTTCAGCATTGAAGACGGACCCGAAATCGAGAACGATTTTTACAACTTCGAAGCGCTTAATATTCCCAAAACGCATCCGGCGCGGGATATGCAAGACACCCTTTACGTCACCGAAGACATCCTTTTGCGGACGCACACTTCGCCCGTACAAATCCGCGTAATGCAGCGGCAGAAACCGCCCATCCAAATGATTGCGCCCGGACGCGTTTATCGCAGGGATACGCCGGACGCCAGCCATTCTCCCTTTTTCCATCAGGTGGAAGGTCTGGTTGTGGACGAGGGGATTACTTTTGCCGATTTAAAGGGAATTATTCAGGCGTTCGCGCATCGCATGTTCGGAGAAGACGTTAAAGTGCGTTTTCGTCCCAGTTTTTTCCCTTTTACCGAACCGAGCGCCGAATACGATTTTAGCTGTGTGTTCTGTAAGGGTGGGGGCTGCCGCGTTTGCAAAAATACCGGATGGATGGAAATTTCGGGTGCCGGTATGGTGCATCCCAATGTTTTTAAAGCAGCCGGAATCGACCCCGAAACTTACACGGGATACGCCTTTGGCATGGGCATTGATCGTATTGCCATGATCAAATACAATATCAATGATATCAGAATCTTTTTTGAAAATGATGTTCGATTTTTAAACCAATTTTAGTACGGAACAACCATGAAAGTTACTTATCGTTGGCTTAAAGAATTTGTAGATTTTTCGGAAACTCCGGATGAACTGGCGGATCTTTTAACAGAAGCCGGTCTGGAAGTGGAAGAAGTTACTCCGCTGGTGCAGCCCTTCAGCGGAATTATTGTCGGTAAAGTGGAGCAGGTTAAAAAACACCCCAATGCCGATAAGTTATCGGTTTGTCAGGTGCGGACCGATAAAGGCACGTTTCAGGTGATCTGCGGTGCGCCTAACGTTAAAGAAGGGCAGTTTGTGCCCTTTGCCGCGGTCGGAGCGGAGCTTCCGATCGGGATGAAAATTAAACGAGCTAAAATTCGCGGTGTAGAGTCGCTGGGAATGATCTGCTCCAAAGAAGAATTAGTATTGGAAACTCATTCGGAAGGAATCTGGGCTTTCGATCGGGAATTTCCTCTTGGCAAAGACGTTTATGAACTGTTGGAAGCGGAGCAGGACTGGGTATTCGATATTGCCGTTACTCCGAATCGCGGCGACTGCCTCAGCGTTTACGGCATCGCCAGAGAAGTCGCGGCTTTAACGGGAAATAAACTAAAACCCCTGAATTCCGAAATTGAAGAAAGCCCTGAAACCAAAATCGATGAAATCGTCAAAATACAAATTCACGATCCTGAAGGATGTCCCAGATATGCCGCCAGAGTCATCCGTGACGTTAAAATCAGCCCCAGTCCCGATTGGATGCAGAGAAAGCTGGAAGCGGTGGGATTAAGACCGATCAACAATATTGTGGATATTACCAATTACGTTCTTGTTGAATTGGGACATCCGCTGCACGCTTTTGATTTGCGGCAGATCGAAGGATCGGAAATTCATGTACGTTCCAGTGAAGCCGGCGACCGTTTTGTGACTTTAGACGACAAAGAGCGCGTTCTTCCGGAAAACACGGTGATGATTTGCGATGCCGCGAAACCGGTTGCCGTCGGCGGCATTATGGGCGGACAAAATTCCGAGGTTTCCGAGCAAACCAAAGATGTTTTATTGGAGAGCGCGTATTTTAAACCCGAGCGCATCGCCATGTCTTCCAAAAAATTAGGGTTGAGTACGGACGCCTCACAGCGTTTTGAACGCGGAGCGGATCCGGAGAATGTCATCAGGGCTCTTAACCGCGCCGCCGCGTTAATGGCGGAGCTTGCCGAGGCAAAGATTGCAAAGGGGATTTGTGATGTTTATCCCTCGCCGGTTAAAGAAAAAGAAATTCCTTTTAAGGCGGACAAGATAAATCGCCTGTTGGGAACACAATTTTCCGAAGAACTTATTAAAGAAAAACTAAAATCCATTCAGTTAAAAGTGAACGAAGGTAAAGTGATTGTTCCCACGTTTCGCCACGATTTGTCGATAGCGGAAGACCTTGCCGAAGAAGTGGCGCGGTTGGTCAATTATTCAAATTTACCGGCAAAGGATTTCACAACAATCTTTTATGACATGCCGCAGTCGGATCATGAAAAACGAATTCAACATCTGCGAACGGAGTTATTGGCTTTGGGCTTGCAGGAAATTTTCTGTCAGAGCATGGTCAAGTACGAAGAAGCCGAGCCGTTCGCCGAAAGCGCTCCCATCAAAATTAAAAATCCCGTGAGCGATGACATGGCGTGTATGCGTCCTTCTCTTTTTAGCGGGATGCTCAAAGCGGTCAGTTATAATTTAAACCGCAACAACAGAGATTTGCGTTTTTTTGAGATCGGCAGAATTTTTACCAGTTTCGACCGCGAAAACATCCCGACGCAGCCCTATGCCGTTGCTGCTGTGATTACGGGACGCCGCAACCTGCCTAACTGGGATGTACCGGAAGAATTTGTTGATTTTTATGATATTAAAGGATATCTGGAAACATTTCTGCAAAAATTATTTCTTGACAACTACAAAATTATTTTATATGATAATGCAAGGTACATGGCAGCAGGTGAATCGGTTGCTGTCCGGATCGATGATGAAATAGTCGGCGTTTGCGGCAGACTTAATCCGGAAGTTTGCGGGATTTTCGATATTGAAAGAGCGGTTTATGGTTTTGAATTGAATATCGATCAACTGCAAAAGTATATGATCTTTGACAGACAATTTCAGCCCATTCCCAAATTTCCTTATTCGGAACGCGACATTGCGTTTCTTTTGGATGAGGACATTTTAGCGGCTGATGTTGTTGAATATGTCAGGAAAAACGGGGGTTCCCTGTTAAAATCCGTGGAGATTTTTGACGTTTATCAGGGTGAAAATATTCCTGAAGGAAAACGCAGTCTGGGATTAAGATTGCGTTACCAATCCACGGAAAGAACGCTTAGCGATCAGGAAGTCGATAAATACTTCCAACAGATAATCAATAAAACGACAAAACATTTTTCAGCCAGCTTACGGAAGTAAGTTTATGAATCATGGAAATTTCGACAGGCTTAAAGAATCAAT
>JAJRSN010000195.1 GCA_024278715.1 Calditrichota bacterium | reverse complement strand
TTTTGCCGCTTCATTCAGAATTTTTGCAAATTTACGGATTTTTCGGAATGTTTCATAGGTAATCGTGTCATTGCTCAACGGAAAAATGGATTTATTCGTTAAAAGCGGATCGATATCTTCCTAAATAAGTCCTCTCGCCACTGCCCGCTCAAATTCCCTCGTGCCCGGTATCGGCGAAAACGAAGCCAAACGAACAATAACTCCCAAGTTATTAACAAAGATAATACTCGCAACAACCTCTTCCAAACTTTGATCCGGCAGACCCATAATAACATACGCTTCCAAATCTTTTGCCCTGTAACCGACCCGTTTAAAATGCTCCACCGCCTCAATCATCGCCTCGTTGCTGACTTTGGAATACATATCCGACCAACGCGATTCGTTTGATGTTTCAAAGCTCAGTCGAATGGTCTTAAAATTTGCCCGATACATCAGCTCGGCAAGGCGTTTATCTAAAAAGCGTACAAATAATCCGTTCGGAGAATGAAGACGGAAGGGTAAACGGGAATCGATTAGTTTTTCCAAAATAACCTCGATGTGTCGCTTTTTGGAAATAAACAGCGCATCGTCATAAAACGCGAAATCCCGCAACCGGAATTTATGGTAATGTTCGATCATTTCATCCGCTACCGCCTGCGGATCGCGCTGCGTAAAGCGCATGGATATTCTCTTTTGCGCGCAAAAGGAACAATCATAGGGGCAGCCCCGCGAAGTCATAACTATCAAATAGTCGGGATGATTTAAAAGGTCGAACGCCGGATAAGGATAATCGTCCAAAGTTTCCGGTATTTTGAACGTATCGGCAGGGATGGAAAACAACCCGCTTAAAAGCCGCAATGTTTTTATTTCTCCGGGACCCGAAACGATATAATCGGGTTGAATTACTTTTTTCGTATGATCGGGCATAAGGGTAGCATAAATTCCGCCAAGAATCAGCGCCTTGTTCGGCAGATACTTGCGCACCAGCTCCGCCGCCCGCTTAACTCCGGGGTACCAATAGGTCATAATTGATGTTATCAGAACGGCGTCCGCGTCGCTGTGCAGTTTTAGCTGTTTAATAAACAACTCTTCCGAAATACCGTAACGGGCGTAATGGCGCGGAATGTGTTTTAACACCGTAGGTTTTTCAACGATCGTTCGCGGAAGATTTCCGATTCCGTATTTTTTAACTTTTACTTTGGCGTTTTCGGCGTATTTGTCAAGACAATCGATAAAATGAATTTCAAACCCTTGGTTCCTTAGAAATGAGGCAAGATATAAAAGACCCAGCGGTTTGCTCCATAAATCGTAAGCCGCGAAATCGTAAATCCAGGGATTGATAAGTAATAATTTATATGACATGAATTAATCAATAACCGATTAGATTCTCAAAAGATCGGAATAAGCTTTATTCAGGCTACATGCTCTTCAATCTGTTCATTTGTCTCTTCGGATTTTTCCTTTTTGGATTTGGCTTTTCGTCCTCGTTTACGGGCAGCCCTGCGTTTTTCGTCTTCCGTCAACCGGTCTTCATGCGTCTCATATTTTTGAGGCTCTAATTTGTAACGATTCACCAAATCTACCCAGGCATCCAATTCCGCTCTGACAAAACGGATGGTTCCTTTTTCCGAATCAAAATAAGACGGTATCTCGTTATTAAATGCTTTTCGCGTCAAATCAAAAGGACGGTTAAAACCCAGATATCGCGCAGCCGTGGCTGCGTTCCACATGTATTTCTCGTCGTCGGCATATCCGGGAAGACTGAAATTCCATTCATTACGCAGTCTGTCCGTTAACCATTCGGGATCCACCTTGTAAATTTTATCCAATTTTTGGCGGTAACCTTTTCCCTGTTTGTACGCCACCTGCGCTTTTCCGAACAATCCGTAAAACGAATCGGGAAATTTTTTCTCGAGTTCGTCATATATGGCTTCCGCCTTATCCAACTCGCCCAACTGCATATAAACGATTGCCAGATGATGCAGGCTGATGTCGCTTTGCTCGTTTTGGGCGTAAATTTCCAGATATTTTATGGCGTCATCATATTTTCTGAGTTTCATTAAAACCCGCGCCATGTGCTTATTGGCAATCGGATCATCCGGTTTTATGGCTAAAGCATTTTTGAGGTCTTCCACGGCATTTGAATACAAATCGCCGCTCATCTTATTAATACCGCGATTAAGATGGACGTAAAATTTGATCTCATCGTTTAACGGTTCAAACTCAAAATCATTATAATAGAAATCCAGACTGCGGGTGGAAATAATTCGCGTGCGACCGTGAGAGCGCTTATTCATGTTGAATACTTTTAGTATTTTAGCAAAGAAGACGCTTAATTTGCGCTTTACTTCCGGCTCGTTTACCAGAATAATATTCGCGCCATTAGTGGGTTCTTCGTTCTGTTGATTGCGCTCGTTAAATTGATTGATCTTATCTTTCGCGCGATGGAAGACGTGATTTAAAAATTCATTCACCATATTTGCCGGAGAACTTATGCGCATATCCACATGGCTTCGGTCATAACCAGCTTCACAGCAAAATGAATAATTAAAGGTTATCCGGTTGTCCATGTAAGACCATTTCTTTAAATAAGTGGACAATAAATGAAGATTAAAAAAGTTCATGCTTTCTCCTTTTTAAGCCCTTAATTTTTTCAGCTCCATTTCCTTAATACATTTTATTAAAAACAACTTTTAGCAAGCGTAAATAACATTCAATGTTATTTTACGTGCCAAAATTATTGAAGATTTATTCGCTTTTTAAAAGAAAACGAATCTGTAGGAATTATTCTAATAAGAATACCTGTTTAACTCAGATTTCAAGTAACGAATTTAGCAATTCCATTGATGTTTGTCAACTATCACAACAAACATTTTTCATCGGATATTTTTTTTAATTAACGTGTCTTTTTTTTAATTGTTCCAATGAGTATTATCGACCGTTAAAAATAAATATAATTAAATTGGTCACTAAATTATCATAAAGCGATCATTTTTATGATATATTTTTATTCCGGTTTCCAAATATTAAATAACGCCGCCCGAACAGACGCGGACGCGGGATTGTAAAGGGTTCAAATTTATGATCCTTTTAACTGAATTCCGCTTATTGCACATAAAAAGAACCCATGGGAACAGCCTCAAATTTTTTCTAACCCTGTAAAATTACATTAAATAAAAAAATTAAAACTGCGGTTATATTTCCCTTTTGAGGATTGAAATTGTGATATTTAAAAATTATATTGGGAACAGGAATAATCTACCGTCGGGGAAAATATGTTCAAAAAAATCCTCATTGCAAATCGCGGAGAAATTGCCCTGCGCATTATTCGCACCTGCAAAGACCTTGGAATTAAGACAATTGCGGTTTATTCGGACATTGATCGTTCGAGTCCCCATGTTCAATTCGCGGACGAGGCGTATCCTTTAGGCGGGACAACATCAGCCGAAACTTATCTGGACGGGAATAAGATTATCCGAATCGCCAAAGATCACGGCGCGGAAGCTATTCATCCGGGTTACGGATTTTTGGCGGAAAATGCCGCTTTTGCCAGAGATGCTCAAAACGCGGGATTGGTTTTTATCGGTCCTTCTCCGGAATCCATTGAATTAATGGGCAGTAAAACAGCCGCCCGTTCATTGATGGAAAAGCACGGCGTGCCTACCATTCCCGGGAGCAAAAAAGCCCTGCAATCCGAAGAAGAAGCGTTAGTCGAAGCGGAGCGTATCGGATATCCGGTTCTTTTGAAGGCTTCCGCCGGAGGCGGGGGGAAGGGTATGCGCCTGGTCGAAAACCCCGGCGAACTACCTTCCGCATTGCAAAGCGCTTCGCGTGAAGCTCAGTCCGCTTTCGGAGATTCAAGCATTTACATCGAAAAATATCTGGAACAACCGCGGCATATCGAATTTCAGATATTAGCCGACAGCCACGGGAACGTCGTCTATTTGGGCGAACGTGAATGTTCCATACAACGAAGGCATCAAAAAATAATCGAAGAAGCTCCCTCGGTTGTGCTTGATTCCCAATTACGCAAAGAAATGGGACGGGCTGCAATTCAGGCTGCAAAAGCCTGCAATTATCTTAACGCGGGTACAATCGAATTTATGCTGGATAAACATCGCAATTTTTATTTTCTGGAAATGAATACTCGCCTGCAGGTGGAGCATCCCGTAACCGAACTGGTGACTGGACTCGATTTGGTGCAGGAACAGATCAGAATCGCGGGCGGCGAAGCTCTTTCTTTGTCCTCCGTTGACGAACGGTTTTGGGGACACGCCGTCGAATGCCGGATTTACGCCGAAGATGTGGAAAATAATTTTACCCCGTCGCCCGGAAAAATCACCTATCTGAAACCCGCCGACGGACCCGGAATCCGTGAAGACAGCGGCGTAATGCAAGGCAACGAGATTTCGCTTTATTACGATCCGATGATTTCCAAACTGATCGCCTGGGGCAAAGACCGCGAGCAAGCCGTCCGGCGCATGATTCGCGCCTTAAAAGAATATCAGCTTAGCGGAATCAAAACCAATATCCCTTTTTTAATTCGAATCCTGCAGCATCCCGCTTTTATCAACGGCGAATTGAGCACTACCTTTATCGACGAACACCGCTCTGAACTTTTCAAACAACACGTAACCAGCCCGGAAGCAATCGGATTAATGGCGCTTTTAAAGCACATTAACCGACAACACCGCATTTCGTACCGTTCCGATAAAAACAATAAAACGCCAACTTCGCAGTGGAAAATGCTGGGTCGCATGAAACATACGAGGTAATGATGAAATACATCGTTAAAATTCAGGATCGAAAATACACCTTCGATTATTCCGAAAACGACAAAAAAATTTCCAATCAAAATAACGAACCATTGGATTACGACTGGGTGGAATTGGGCAACGGATGCTTTTCGCTGATCTTAAACGGCAACAGCTATATTTGCCATGTTAGCGAGCAAAACGGCGGATACCGGATTATGGTTGACGGCGAAACGGTTTCCGCGGCTATTGAAGACGAGCAGAGTTTAACGCTGAACAAGTTTGTAAAAGCGCACGCCAAAGAACCTTCGGAACAGGTTATTAAAGCGCCCATTCCCGGCTTGGTAACCAGAATATTCGTGCAAGCGGGAGACAAGCTGAAAAAAAACGCTTCGTTGCTGGCGTTAGAAGCCATGAAAATGGAAAATCTTATTAAAGCGCCGTGTGAATGCACGGTCGAAAAAATTTTTGTGAAATCAGGGCAAACCGTGCAGCAGAATCAGCCCCTGATTCAATTGAAAAAATTAGGATAAAAACATATTCGCTGAGTTCAGACCATATTTTGATTACACTAAAAGATTTTAGATTGAACTTTCTTTCCGATACGGAATATATTATTTAAAATCGTAATCGTGCAACCATTTGCAACCGACTCGATTATCGATTAAGTTTGCCAAAATAAAAACAATTATTATCGGGTAAAGCCATGCGATCAAAGGAAAAATTAATTCGCGAACAACTGGAAAAGCGAATTTTGGTTCTGGACGGCGCCATGGGAACAATGATCCAGCGCTACCAACTCGACGAATCGGATTTCCGCGGAGAGCAGTTCAAAGACTGTTCCAATGACCTTCGCGGCAACAACGATATTCTGAATCTCACTCAGCCGCGCATTATTAAAGAAATTTACCGCGCCTATCTGGATGCCGGGGCGGATATTATCGAGACTAATACTTTTAACGCCAATAAAATTTCCCAACACGACTACCGTTTGGAAGAGCACGTTTATCAAATCAATTTATCCGCCGCCAGGTTAGCCCGCGAAGAAGCCGATCGCAAAACCGCCGAAACGCCCGACAAACCTCGTTTTGTGGCGGGATCTATCGGTCCCACTAACCGCACGCTCTCCATATCCCCAAAGGTCGAAGATCCCGGTTATCGCGAGGTTACCTTTGACGAAGTAGCCGAAGCCTACCATGAGCAGGTGCGGGGACTGATGGAAGGAGGCGTGGATATTCTTTTAATCGAAACGATTTTTGACACCTTAAACGCAAAAGCGGCTTTGTACGCCATTCAGAAATGTTTTGACGATTCGGGCTATACTCTGCCCATCATGCTTTCGGTTACCATTGTGGATAAAAGCGGAAGGACTCTTTCCGGACAAACGCTCGAAGCCTTTTGGATTTCAATAAAACCCTATCCTGTTTTTAGCGTCGGATTAAATTGCTCCCTTGGTCCGGAAGAGATGCGTCCCTTTATTGAAGAGCTGAGCGGCATGGCTACGGTATATGTGACCCTTTACCCCAATGCCGGGCTTCCCAACCAATTCGGCGAATACGAAGCCACGGCGGATCAGATGGCTCCTGTTTTGCGGGACTACGCCTACTCGGGCTGGGTTAACATGGTCGGCGGATGCTGCGGAACAACGCCCGAACATATTAAAGCGTTTACAGAAGCCGTTCAGGGTTTGCCTCCGCGTCAAATTCCTGATATTCCTCCGAAAACCCAGTTCAGCGGTCTTGAGCCTTTGACGGTTTTGCCGACCAGCAATTTCATCAACATTGGCGAGCGTTGTAATGTTGCTGGTTCGCGCCGCTTTGCAAAATTAATTCGCGAAGGAAATTTTGAAGAAGCCGTGGAAGTTGCCCGCAAACAGGTGGAAAACGGCGCGCAGATTCTCGATATAAACATGGACGAAGGCTTGATCGATTCGGTACAGGCAATGACAAGATTTTTGAACCTGCTGTCGGCGGAGCCCGACATTGCGCGGATTCCCGTTATGATCGATTCTTCGCGCTGGGAAGTGATTGTCGCCGGATTGAAATGTTTGCAGGGCAAATCGATTATTAATTCCATTAGTTTAAAGGAAGGCGAACAAGCCTTTTTAGAGCGAGCCGAGCAAGCGCGGCGATTCGGAGCCGCGGTTTTGGTGATGGCGTTTGACGAACAGGGTCAGGCTGACACTTTGGAACGCCGCATCGAAGTGTGCACACGCGCTTACAATCTTCTTACACAAAAAGCGAATTTTCCGCCCGAAGATATCATTATCGATCCGAATATTTTTGCCATCGGCACGGGGATGGAAGAACACAACGCCTACGCGATCGATTATATTGAGACCGTGCGTTACATAAAAAATCACCTGCCTCACGCCAAAGTCAGCGGCGGGGTCAGCAATCTTTCGTTTGCCTTTCGCGGTAACAATATCATTCGTGAAGCCATGCATTCCGCCTTTTTGTATCACGCCATTCAGGCGGGTATGGATATGGGTATCGTCAATGCGGGACAGATCACTGTTTACGAAGACATTCCCAAAGATTTACTAAAATTAGTGGAAGACGTGCTGTTTAATCGGCGTCCGGACGCCACCGAGCGCTTGATTAATTTTGCCCAGACCGTTAACGAAAAGGTCATAAAAGAAGAAAGAGAAGAAAAGTGGCGAAGTCAGAGTGTGGAGGAACGCCTAAAACACGCTTTAGTAAAAGGAGTTGCGGAGTACGTTGAACAGGATGCGGAAGAAGCCTATCAAAAATACGGCGATCCCATTAAGGTTATCGAAGGTCCTTTGATGGACGGAATGCAGGTTGTCGGCGACTTGTTTGGTTCGGGAAAGATGTTTTTGCCTCAGGTGGTTAAAAGCGCGCGGGTAATGAAAAAAGCGGTGGCTCACCTGGCTCCCTATCTGGATGCTTTAAAACTTACCGCAGCCGGCACGAGCAAGGGTAAAATTCTGCTGGCTACGGTCAAAGGCGACGTCCACGATATCGGGAAAAACATTGTCGGGGTTGTTTTAGGATGCAATAATTACGATATCATCGATCTGGGCGTTATGGTTTCGACCGAAAAGATTCTGGAGACCGCCAAAGCCGAAAAAGTGGATATTATCGGTTTGAGCGGATTAATTACGCCTTCTCTGGACGAAATGGTTCACGTTGCCCGCGAAATGGAACGGCAAAAATTTGATTTACCCTTGTTAATCGGCGGCGCGACCACATCCAAAAAGCACACAGCCGTGAAAATCGCCGCCGCTTATGAGCGCGGAATCAGCATTTACGTTCCGGATGCTTCCCGTTCGGTTTCGGTAGTCAGTAATTTACTCAATCCGAAAACACGACAGACCTTTTCCGCTCAAATTAACAAAGAATACCGGAAATTACTGAAAGAATTTCAGAACAGGGATAAAGTTTACAGATTGACTCCTCTCGAAGAAGCGCGAAAAAACCGTTTAAAGCTTACTTTTACCTCCGACGAAGTCGCCGCTCCCGCCGAGCCCGGAGTTCACACGATGCTCAATTTTCCGTTGTCCGATTTAAGAGAACGCATCGACTGGACGCCGTTCTTTTCGGTCTGGGAGCTGAACGGCAAATTTCCGGAAATTTTTGATCATCCTCAAAAAGGAGAAGAAGCCAGGCGCCTTTATGACGACGCCAACAGTTTATTAGACCAAATTATCGCCGAAGAGTGGCTGGAAGCCCGCGCCATATTCGGAATATTCCCGGCGAATTCCGAAGGCGATGATATTGAAATTTACGGCGATCCCGATCAAAAACATCCGCTGGCGATCGTTCATACATTACGCCAGCAAATGAGGCGCAAAAATCAACGACCCAATTTCGCGCTTGCCGATTTCGTCGCTCCGAAACAGGCAGGAATTACCGACTATCTGGGCTTTTTTGTGGTTACCGCCGGAATTGGCATCGAACAAACGCTTAAAAAATTTCGGGAGGATCACAACGATTATCAAATCATCATGCTCAAAGCCCTTGCCGATCGTCTTGCCGAAGCCTTTGCCGAACGTCTCCATGAACTTGTCCGAACAAAATACTGGGGATACGCCCCCGACGAGTCGCTCAGCAATCAAGACCTGATCGCCGAAAAATATCGCGGAATCCGTCCGGCTCCGGGGTACCCTGCCTGTCCGGATCACACCGAAAAACAGACCATCTTCGATATTTTGGATGCCACAAACAAAATCGGGGTTGCCCTGACCGAATCCATGGCAATGCATCCCGCCGCCTCGGTTGCCGGTTATTATTTTGCTCATCCCAAAGCAGCCTATTTCGGTGTCGGTAAAATCGGCACGGATCAATTAACCGATTACGCCAAACGAAAAGGAATGGATATTCGCACAATGATGCGCTGGCTTTCAACCATTCTTGCAGCCGAGAACAACTAATCCTTTTCCGATTTTTGCCGATTATTTTAGAATTGACGATGAAATTAAATTCAAAAAACAGCAGTGCGGAAATTTTGCATTGAAAATATTTTCAATTTATTGACGGACTTAGATAATGATAAACAAGAAAAAACCGCTCATATTCATCTATCGTTTTTTATTTAACAACGGTAAAACGCTTAGTTTTGAAATCAATTTGGATTCCGAAACTCTGGAGTACGTTGCCGGAGAAGATTTTGCGCCGACTCAAATATCGAAATTGGATTATCATCAATGCCCCAATTGTCCTCTTGATGAAAAAGAACATATTTACTGCCCGGTTGCCAGAAATCTTGAACACATTTTACGAAAATTCAAAGATATTGTCTCTTACGAAAAAGTTACCGTATTAGTCGAAACTTTTGACCGGACTTACTCCACTCAAACCTCGGTGCAGCACGGATTAAGTTCGTTGATGGGCATTTTAATGGTCAGCAGCGGGTGTCCCCTTTTAGGAAAGTTAAAACCAATGGTTCGCTTTCACCTCCCCTTCGCCAACCTGGAAGAAACGATCTTCAGATCGGCAAGCACCTATCTTTTGGGTCAATTCATAAAATACAAAAAGGGCGAACAACCCGACTGGGACATGGAAGGGCTTGTCAGAATCTACCAAGAGATTGAGGATGTAAACGCGTCCCTGGCGAATCGCGTGCGCTCTTTGGTCGGCAGAGACGCTCACATCAACGCTCTTATCGCCCTTGACGTGTTTGCCAAAGAACTCCCACAAACCATTCGTGAAAGTCTGCAGGAGTTTGAGTATCTTTTTTTAAATTCGAAGAATTAATTTCCGGTCAGCTTCCCAAGCACATTTTCATGAACCCGTAAATCGTGATCACTGTAAAGCACAAAACGTATTCGCTTAACATGTTTAAGCGAGGGAGCCGCTTCCAGTACCGTCTTTAGCGCAACCGTCGCCGCTTCTTCAACAGGATAACCAAAAATACCGGCGGAAATAGCCGGAAACGCCACAGAATCGATCGCGTTTTTTTCGGCTAATTTAAGCGCGTTTCTGTAACAATTGGCTAAAAGAATATCTTCCGGCTTATCCTTTCCGTAAACCGGACCCAGACAATGAATAACAAAACGGTTCGGCAGATTATGCCCGCCGGTAATTACCGCCTCACCCGTACGAATAGGCGCCAAAGGACGGCACTCTTCGTAAAGCCCGGCTCCCGCGGCACGATGAATGGCTCCAGCAACACCTCCGCCGGGAGCGAGCATGGCATTGGCGGCATTCACAATTGCCGTGATATCCGGTTGAGCGGCGATGTTTCCTCGAACAAGCTCAACGGTAACATCGCCGATTTTTACACTTTTCATGGCGTTTCACCTCCGAAAAAAGTAATGCGTAATGCGTAATGCGTATAAATGATTATCGACATTTAATCAAATGTCACTAAAAAAAAAGCTAAAATTTTAATTTTTAGATTTAATTTCAGATTTACGATTTTCCTCCTCCGTCAACCTTGTTACTTTGTAATTCATCTGCCGGACGCGAAAAAAAATAAAACCGCAAAGTACACAAAGGAAAATAACTCATTACAGATTTCTGATTTCTGCTTGATCATTCTATCATTCAATTCCAATGAAATTTTCCTAAACAACTAAACAACTAAACAACTAAACATTTTCCTCCCATCCTCCGACAATCTTAACTTTGTTACTTTGTCACTTTGTAACTCGTTACTCATCACTCATCATGCGTTACGATCTTGTAACTCTGTAACTTTGTCACTATGTTACTCGTCACTTGTTACTTCCCCCCTCTTTTTCTCCCTCAAAATGTCGTCGCTTTGAATAATGACAACCCCTTTTTGCCGCATGTTTTGCACTGCTTT
>JAJRSN010000194.1 GCA_024278715.1 Calditrichota bacterium | reverse complement strand
GGGAATTCTCAAAGCGGGCGGAGTTTACCTGCCTGTCGATCCCGGCTACCCGCAGGAACGAATCGAATACATCGTACGGGACGCAGGCATTTCCGTCGTTTTAACGCAGGAACCGTTAAAAGAAATGTTCGCCGGTTACGATGTAAAAGTTCTGACCTTTGAGGCTCTAAATTCCGCCGTTGCCGGAGAATCGCAGGAGAATCCCGAGAATAAAACCCTGCCGGAAAACCTCGCCTACATAATTTACACCTCCGGTTCAACCGGGCGTCCCAAGGGCACCATGTTGGCGCACAAGGGGCTGGTAAATTTAACAATCGAGCAGATCAAAGATTTTGCTCTCGATCCCCAATGCCGGGCGCTGCAGTTTGCTTCGTTCAGCTTTGACGCTTCGGTTTCGGAGATATTCACGACATTAATCAGCGGCGCCTCACTCTATCTTGCCGACCGCGAAGCCATTCTCGATATTGTTACTCTGCTTAACCGTTATCAGATTACCACGATTACCCTGCCGCCCTCGGTTTCGGCGGTCATCGATCCCGAACAGACGCCTTCGTTAAAAACTCTGATTTCCGCCGGAGAAGCCTGTTCGGTTCAATTGGCGCGCAAGTGGTACAAAAGGGTGCGCATGCTGAACGCTTACGGACCGACCGAAAACACGGTTTGCGCCACGCGCTATTTTGTGGATAGCGAACCGTCGGGCACAACCGTTCCCATCGGCAGACCCATCGGTAATGTGCAAACGTATATTTTAAACAAAGAAATGACGGTAATACCGGTCGGCGTTCCGGGCGAGCTTTTCATCGGGGGAATCAGTTTAGCGCGCGGTTACCTGAACCGACCCGAACTGACAGCCGAACGTTTTGTGCCCAATCCTTTCAGCGCCGAACCCGGAGAAAGACTCTACAGAACGGGAGACCTGGCGCGGTATTTACCCGACGGAACCATCGAATTTTTGGGCAGAATCGATTTTCAGGTAAAAGTTCGCGGTTTCCGCATCGAATTGGAAGAAATCGAAAATGTTCTGAACGATCATCCCGAAGTAGAAAATTCCGTCGTCATCGTGCGCGAAGACAACCCCGGACAAAAGTATTTAGCCGCATACTGCGTTACCAAAAAAGAAAGCGCGATTGCGGATTCCGAGTTAAAAGCCCACGCATCCGAATATCTACCGGATTACATGGTTCCGCAAACCGTTACCGTTCTGGACGTTTTCCCGCTTACTCCCAACGGTAAAATCGACCGCCGCGCTTTACCCAGACCCGATTTGCAGCAAGCCGGAAAGCGGGAGTTTGTGGAGGCAAAGACCGATTCCCAGAAGAAACTGGCAGCCGTCTGGCAGGATTTGCTGAAAATCGAAAAAGTCGGCATTTACGACAACTTTTTTGAAATCGGCGGACATTCGCTTTTAGCCACACAGCTTGTTTCCAGAATCAGGAAAGAATTCGACGCCGAAATTCCGCTGGCTGCGCTTTTCAGCGAACCGACAATCGCCGGTTTGGAGAAAGCCCTGAACAGATTTGCCGGGACGGCGGCGGGATTAAGCTTACCGCCCATTGAACCGTCCGATCGCTCCGGATTACTGCCCCTTTCTTACGCCCAACAGCGTCTGTGGTTTTTGGATCAGTTGGAACCCGACAGTCCGTTTTACAATTTGCCTTCCGCGGTGCGGATTCGCGGCAACCTCGATATTGCGGCGTTGAACAAGGCGTTCCAAAAAATCATCGAACGGCACGAAGTTTTGCGCACCGTTTTTGTTACCGAAGAAGGCAAAGGCTGGCAGAAAATCCTGCCCTCGGTCGATTTTGAAATCAAACAAATAGACCTGCGTTCGGAACCCGAAAACAAGCGAATGGACGCGGCTCAAAAATATTTAATCCGTGAAAGCCAAAAACCGTTTCGTTTAAACCGGGCGCCGCTGATGCGCGTCACCCTTCTCCATCTGAACGAACAGGATTACGCGCTCATTCTGGTAATGCACCACATCATTTCCGACGGCTGGTCAATGAATATCTTAATCAACGAATTAATAGCACTGTACTACGGCGCCGTGAAAAACCTGCCGCTTCCTCTGCCCACGCTAAAAATTCAATACGGCGATTTTTCTGCCTGGCAGCGAAAATTTCTTTCCGGCGACGTGTTGAACAAGATGCTCGCTTACTGGAAGCAAAAACTCTCCGCAGCTCCCGAGTTAATTAATTTACCCACCGATCGTCCGCGACCGGAAGTGCAAACATTTAACGGAAATACAATCTCGTTTTCGCTTTCTCCCGAATTGAGCTCACGACTTAGA
Source organism: Calditrichota bacterium (assembly GCA_024278715.1). GTDB lineage: Bacteria > Calditrichota > Calditrichia > Calditrichales > Calditrichaceae > Caldithrix. The sequence continues at coordinate 502 of JAJRSN010000194.1, read as the reverse complement.
GAGATCGGCTCAAAATATGACGCTACCCTGTACATGACGCTCCTCGCCGTTTTTAAGGTATTTCTCTACAAAAAGGCGGGTCAAAACGACATTTCGGTGGGCACACCCATCGCCAATCGTAATCGCGCGGAAATCGAGCCGCTGATCGGATTCTTTGTTAACACTCTGGTCATGCGTTCCTTCCCGGACGACGACCTGACCTTTGAACAATTTCTGCGGCAAATCAAACAAACGGCTATCGAAGCTTACGACCATCAGGATGTTCCCTTCGAGATGGTGGTTGACGCCGTTCAACCCGAACGCGCTTTAAACCACAGTCCTCTTTTTCAGGTGGTGTTTACTTTGCAGAACGCGCCCGAATCAGACGGAATGCAATCGGACGAGCTGAAATTCGAACCCTTTGAAGCGGAAACCGGAATCGCCAAATTCGATTTAACCCTTTCCATGATCGACAGCGGCGACCGTTTGCAAGGCTCCGTGGAATTCAATACCAATCTTTTTG
>JAJRSN010000193.1 GCA_024278715.1 Calditrichota bacterium | reverse complement strand
TTTTTTTCGATTTCCGCAGCCACAGAAAGACCGCCCAATCCGGAGTCGGTTATCAGAATATTTACTTCGTCTTTCGCAAAAAAGGCTTTTAATTGTTCATTCAAACGATCGGAGCGCAAAACTTCCTGTGAAGTCGCGGACTGCAAAAACAATAACAAGAAAAACATTAACATATATCGTCCTTTAATTAAAACCATTCCATTCTCCCGCCTTCTTACTTTAGTAAAATCATTTTACGGATGAAAATACTATTGTTTATTCGAAGCCTGCAAATATACACACCGCCCGGAAGATTACCGGCTTTAAACACCACGGAATAAGAACCTGCTTTTTGCCGCTGATTCGTCAGCGTGGCGATCCTCTGTCCGATTAGGTTAAAAACCGCCAATTCCACATTTCGGGTTTGGGATAGATTATATTGAATGGTGGTGGCTGAATTAAAGGGGTTCGGGTAATTGCGCAATAGTTGAACCTTTATCGGCATAGAAGGTGCGTTGTCGATCTTTGTACCCGAGAGTTGGACGTACAGCGAATCGTAAAAATCTTTTGCGCCGATCTGCATTTTTAAAACCCAATCTTCCATATCCTGCCGGGCTTTGTCCGCTGTTTGGGAGCGCCATTTTTCAATATGCCGACTATAAGAGTAGCACATACTATCCTGAAAAGGAATAGTAAAAGCGCGAATTTTCATAAGCTGGTAGGTATCAGCATATTTATCCGAATAACGACCGTCAGTGTAATCGTAAATCAGCGTTCGCATCCGGTCGATGGAACCCGCCATGCCGTTGTCTTCCGATGCCGCACGAATATTCGGTGCAATATCAGGTGCATTTACAGTAAAGGGCACAGCCACAGCAAAAGAAGGCTCGCCGAGGGTCAGCCACATTACGGATTCTATTTTCGGGTCATCTCCTGATTTGGCTCCTTTGATCACGCAGGAAGCAGCCGTCTTATAACGAGACAGAACGGCGTCGGTTTTATATTGACCGACCGGCATTGCGTCTTCATGAGCCTGAATTGTGCAAAAATCTTTGGTAATTTCATTTAAAAAATAGCGGTAATCCAGACCGTGCGCCGCTCCGTGGGTCAATAAATACACGGCGCGGGCTTCTCTTTCGGGCGATGTGCTTTTCGAGGCGGGCGCTCCGGCGTTGGGATGATATTTTGCGGTATTTGCCATGACGCCGATACTATCGATAATGGGAATTTCCACGTGAGAAAAGCCGTCCGCTTCAAACAAGGAACCGGCGCCCGATGAATCGATTACTCCGAAATGATCGTGCACATTCCGTTTTCCGGCAGTCAGTTCCAGCAGATCGCGAAAATCCTGAATTGTACTGCAAATTTTCAGCGCCATGGCGGCGAATTCGGAGCCGGAGGGTCCTGTTCCCGCTCCCTGCAGATTTTCGCTGGTTGTGTAAACAATAGCGAACCCGGCTGAATTAATTCCCATTCGCGCCTTTAAATGAGATTCCCCGTAATTCTCCTGAAAAACGTAGGCATAATGATCTGCAGATCCAGGATAATAACCTACATCCGAAGGATAGTTATCCGTACGATCCTTGTTTTTGAACAACAGGGGTCTGCCGTCGGCTGTTTTGCTGCCCGTGGCAATTCCGATGGTGCTTGCCGTGAGCGAAAGCGCGGACAGAACGATTATTGAAACGAGCATTACTATTTTTTTGTGCGGGTTCATCTTTATTTGAGATACATTAGTTTTTTGACCTGAATTATCTTTTCACTGCCCATGGTAACTTCAAAGCGGCAGTAATAAAGCCCGCTTGATAAATTGAGATTTTGGCTGGCGTTCCAGCGCAGTTTGTGCCGACCGGCGCTCAGGTAATGCGAGGCTAATGTCTCGATTTTCTGCCCGAGGGAATTAAAAATTTCCGCAGCAACGTAACCGTTTGACTGCAGATAAAAAGGAAATACCGTTTCGGAATTAAAAGGATTCGGATAGTTTTGCTGCAATTCAAAGCGGGTTACGGGTTGGGAATTATCAAGAACAGGAATATCGGTTATCAGTTTATCATAAGTTTTTTGCAGGGTTTGATAAGCGAATTGCGCATATATTTTTTCCACATTCAGCATTTCCTGAAAATCGAGACCTTCTTCGCGCCATTTTTGCAGCCACGATTCGCCGGCTGTAAAAATCGAGTCTTCAGCCGGGAACAAGTCAGTCCAAATGCCTCCGCCTTCTCCGTCCAACAGCTTATAAGAATCGATATAGTACTTGTTTTCCGGGTAATCGAATAATTCGGAGCGAATTTTCAGGGCAATATCGCAGAGGGGAGCAGTAATATTGCCGTTTGCTTCCGGAGGTGTTGAACCCACCGACCAATAGGGCACGGCAACGGAAGCGGCAGGCGAACCGAGAATCGTCCACATTGTGGTCAGCTTTTCCGATTCGCCGGGCAAAATTCCCTGAATGACCGCTGCGGAAACCGAGCTGTAGCGGCAGATGCTCACGTTGGTGTAAATATAGCCGTAAGGTCTGGTATCCAGCCATCGATCGGGGAAAGGAACCGGAACGGGATTGCTGTCGAAATCGGAGAAATCGCGCATTTGAAATCGAATTATACTTCTGTAATTCAAGGAATCGCCTGAGTAAAAATCGTGAATTAACTTTGTCGATCGTTTATAGCGTTCATAACCGCCTCCGCCGGACAGGGTTCCGTTTTCGGCAAAGTTGGTTCGTATCAAATAGCCGGCGGGCGTTTGCAGTGTGTCGTTGGCGTCAAATTTCCAGTAAGAATCGCCGCTCACTTCAAAAATCGCCACCGCGCCGCCTGAATCCAAAACGGCGAAGTTGCCGCGGGTTTGTCTTCCCGTAATATTAGTTTCGTCTAACAAAGATTGAAATTCCGCTACGGAAGCGCAAGTTCCCAGCGCTTTTCGCATCAACGAACCGTTGCCGTATCCTGAAGAGCCTGCGGGCAGATCATTGGCTACCGAGTTCAGAATGGCAAATCCCGCTTTGTTTACGCCCATCCAGGCGTATGTTTTACCGGCGTTGACAACTTCCAAAAAGGGGATGGAATAGGAGGTGTTATACACAAGCTCATTATCCGGTTCGCCGGAATTATCCCTGGTTTTCCAGATCATCGGTCTTCCGTCGCCGGTGGCTTTTCCGGCGGCGGCGCCAATGGTACATTCGTCACCAGCCAGACTCCAGCCGACAAACAGGAGAGTCAGCCAGAGTGCCAATATCCGTAAATTCGTATTTATTGATTTCATATATTGTCCTTTATTTTTGCAGAATCATTTTACCGATAAAATACTGTTGAGCCGTTTCAATTCTATAATAGTAAGTTCCCGAGTTCACTTCAATTCCACTACGGTTGCGCGCATCCCACAACACCTTGCCCCGCTTTTGTCCGTTATTCACTTCAATTTTTTTGATCAGTTGTCCGAGACTGTTGTAAATATGAATGCTAAGCGGGGAAGGTT
>JAJRSN010000192.1 GCA_024278715.1 Calditrichota bacterium | reverse complement strand
CCTCTGCGGACTTCTTTAATTACCTTATTACCCTGCGGATCTCTGAGCCCGAGCAATTTTTCGGACAGTTCGCCGCATAAGCGTTCATATTCCAATCCCGGATTAACGGAGCCCTTTTTTTCACGACCTTTTAAGTTGACGTAAATTCTGCCCGGATACAGGCTGTACGCTTTGCTAAAATGATGCATATCCTGTAAAGATTTGGGAGGCATGCCTTCGTAAAACAGATATCCGTTCTCCGCCAGCCAGCGATTCAGGTAAACCTCGAACTTCAAACGGGTAAAGCCATGATCGGAAAGCAACATCAAAGCCGCATCCCCGGGTATTCTTTCGGACACTTCCCCTAAAAGCCGATCGATTCTGCCGTAAAAATCTCTGAACATCCCGGCGAAAGGCTGCGAATTTTCTTCAAAATACTTCCAGAAAAGATGGTGTAAGCGATCGGTTTCCATGATGTGCGTCATAAAAAAATTCCATGTTTCCTGATCATAAAAATGCCACATCATTTCAACCCGTTTTTCCAGAACGCGTTGCAGTTCTGAGTAAAAACGGTTTAAATCTTTTTTTGCGATCTCCACATCGGCGTCTATGACATAGCCATTTGCCTTTAAAAACGAACCGACAGCGGGCGGGTAGGTTCCTTCGGCTATATCGCTTCCTAAAAATCCGCAGATTGCAATGCCGTTAACTTTTGGCGGCGGATAGGTCATGGGAACGTTCATTACAAAAACGCGTTGTTTCAGTTCGGATAAAATATGGAAAAGAGTCGGCGCCCGGAGCCGATCGGCTTTGGGAACGAACCATTTTAGAGTTTCGGGATCGCGTTCAATAAAGCCGAATATTCCGTGTTTTGCGGGTTTTTCTCCCGTCATAAACGAAGCCCAGGCAACGGATGACAACGGCGGCTGAACGGAATTCAGATTATTAAAAGAGCCCCCCGCGATCAACTTTTTAAGATTGGGCATAACGCCTTCGTTCATCAACCGTTTTAATAAACTGTAGGGCGTCCCGTCAAGAGCCAAAATAAAAAGTTGCTTGTTAAGTCCCATTTTAATCCGAATTTTTCCGTTAAACAAGGTTATTGGTTATTTAGTTTAAAAAAAAATTTTCCGAGATCATTTCATAAAACGACTTCATTAAACATGTTAATACAACTTTCGGTAATAAGCGTCCAGTTGCTCAACCACTTCCGTCGGGATTATCAAATTTCCGGCGCCCACGGCGGGTTTGATGTCCGGTTTGGCGTCTCCGTGGAAATCCGTGCCTCCGGAAATTGCCATTCCGTTTTTGCGGGCGTATTCGATTAAAGTTTTCGTAAATTCTTCGGAGTGATAAGAATAATACGCCTCAATACCGTCCAGACCAGCCGCGCGAAATTCATCGAGATATTTAAAAAGTTCCGATTTATCGGCAGCCCCGAGACTAACGGGATGCGCAATTAACGCCAAGCCTTTAGCCCGATGGATGAGTTCAATAGCCTGCTTAAGATTCAACTTTTTCTTAGGCACAAAGGCGGGACCGCTTCTTCCTATGTATTTTTGAAAAGCCTCTTTTATCGATTTGACTATTTTCATCTCCACCAGCAGTTTCGCGATGTGTGGGCGTCCGAGGCTCGCTCCGTGTTTTCTAAGTTCAAGGTCATCAAAACGAATATCGATATTCAACCTTTTTAGTCGCTCGATAATTTCTTTCGCGCGTTCCCTTCGGGCTAAGCGGAGATTTTGCAGCGCCTTTATTAAAACCGGATTGTGAATATCAATGTACAAACCCAATAAATGCAAATGGGCGGAGCCCGAAAGCGGATAGTCAATACTCAATTCCGTACCGGGAATAACCCTGATCCCAATATGTTGCCCGCGTTCGGCGGCTTCTTCAATGCCGGAGATAACGTCATGATCGGTAACGGAAAGCGTATCCACATCATATTGAGCTACCAATTCGATCAGTTCCGACGGCGAATAAGAGCCGTCCGAATGAGCGGTGTGAACATGAAGATCGACTGCCATTTACATGTAGCCCAGGTTTTCTAATCGTTTACGGATTTCTCCGTTTTCATCTATTTCCTGCGCCGGTTTCGCGCTCAATCCGTCCAGATAGTTTTGAAGAACGGACAGAATAAAATCTTCCATTGACTTAAGTCCGCTTTTTTCCATCGACTCCTGCAATTTTTCGTGAACGGCGTCAGGAATTTGAAGGGTTATTTGTTTCATACTTCGTCCGGAATTTTATTCAACCTTTTGCTTACAAAAAAGGCGGACAGAGTCCGCCGTAAATTTTATTTACGCTTTCACAATCTTATTTCTGTTTTCAATCACCTTTTTTGTGGCGTTTCTGGTATCCACAACCAATTTGGAATGTTTGACGATAAAATCCCAGTCATAAGCCGAATGATCCGTGGAAATCAAAACGCAATCGTACTTTTGCAGATTTTCGGGGGTAAGCTCTACGCTCTTTTTTTGTTCCACATCATACATTCGCATTTTAGGCAGAACCGGAATCAACGGATCGTTGTAATCTACAAGCGCGCCTTTTTCTTCAAGGATTTCAATAAGCTTAAATGTCGGCGATTCACGGGGGTCGTCCACGTCTTTTTTATAAGCCGCGCCGAGAACCAAAATTCTTGAGCCTTTAATACTCTTGGTGTGATTATTCAACGCATCGCTGACCTTATTAACCACATAATACGGCATGGAGGTATTTACTTCGCCCGCCAATTCAATAAAGCGGGTGTTCATTTCAAATTCGCGCGCCTTCCAGGTAAGGTAAAACGGATCGATGGGAATGCAATGCCCGCCCAAGCCGGGACCGGGATAAAACGGCATAAACCCGAAAGGTTTAGTAGAAGCCGCTTCAATAACTTCCCACACGTCAATACCCATGCGGTCCAGAATCATTTTCATTTCGTTAACCAGCGCGATATTTACGCTGCGGAAAATATTTTCCAGCAGTTTGGTTGCTTCCGCCGCCTGAGTGCTGGAGACTGCAACGGTTTTCACAATTACCTGATCGTACAGGGTTGCGGCTAACTCACGGGCGTATTCGTTGTTCGCGCCCACCACTTTGGGAATGGTGCGGGTGTTAAACTTAGGGTTTGCCGGGTCTTCGCGTTCCGGCGAAAAAGCCACCCAAAAATCACGGTCGCCTTTAAGTCCCGACTTTTCAAGAATAGGTTTGAGCACTTCTTCGGTAGTGCCCGGAAAAGTTGAACTTTCCAATACGATTAACTGACCTTTGCGAATATGCTTGCAAAGGGTTTCGCCCGTTCCAGTGATGTACGAAAGATCGGGTTCGCGATGTTTTGTCAAAGGCGTGGGGACGCAAATTAAAATGGCGTCCACTTCCGGGATGCGGGTAAAATCGGTTGTCGCCTCAAACAGCTTGCTATCGCGCACCTTTTTGACTCTTGATTCGTCGATGTGTGTGATGTAGGATTTTCCGGCATTTAATTTTTCCACTTTTACCGGATCGATATCAAAACCGATTGTCTGAAAGCCCTGTTCAACAAATTCCATTAAAAGCGGCAACCCGACATAACCGAGTCCCACAACTCCTATTATGGCTTCTTTATTTTTAATCTTCTGTAAAAGGTCCATTTTTATTACTCCATGCTAATTACAACTTTGATTCCGGTTTAATTTCAAGAACGAGCGCCGATGTACCGCAATTT
>JAJRSN010000191.1 GCA_024278715.1 Calditrichota bacterium | reverse complement strand
GGATTATTTGACTTACGGAACGTTCCTTTTCAACGGGCTTTTCCGGGAGTCGAAATCCACGCCAATATTATTTATACGCTCCTCTCTCAAAACTTCATTACCAAAATGAAAGAACGTTCAACATTTCTATTGCTGATTGCATTAGGCATTATCCTGGGAATAATTTTTATCCATGCCAAGCCTTTGGCGAGTATTATTACTATTCTGGTGATCGGAACCCTTTATGTAGTTGTGGTTACGATTATCTTTTTTCAATTGAATTACTGGGTGGAAATTATCGCTCCGCTGCTGACGATTGTCGGTACATTCTCTCTCATTTACGTGTACCGGTATGTTACGGAAGAAAAGGACAAGCGCTTTATTCGTTCCACCTTCTCGCATTTTGTAACCAAGTCCGTGGTAGATGAATTATTGTCTAATCCCGATAAAATTAAGTTGGGCGGCGAGAAAAAATTGTGCACCGTACTGTTCAGCGATGTAGCCGGATTCACAACGATTTCGGAACAATTGGAACCGGAAGAATTGGTTCAACTGCTGAACGAATATCTGACCGAAATGACCAATATCGTGTTTAAATACGAGGGCATGCTCGATAAATACGAAGGCGACGCCATCATGGCGGTTTTCGGTGCGCCGGTGGCTCACGGAAATCATGCTTACCATGCCTGCGCGACGGCTCTCGAAATGCAGGAGCGACTGGTGACCCTGCGGGAAGTGTGGCGTCAGCAAGGCAGACCCGAATTATTCATCCGTATTGGAATCAATACCGGCATGATGGTTGTGGGTAATATGGGTTCGGAAAGCCGTTTTGATTACACGGTGATGGGCGATGCCGTCAACCTGGGCGCTCGGTTGGAACCGGCGAATAAAATCTATAAGACCTCCGTCATGATCGGAGAGAAAACTTACCAGATGGCTAAAGATTTAATTATTGTCCGTCCTTTGGATTTATTGCGCGTAAAAGGAAAAACCGAGCCTGTTCAGGTTTACGAATTGATTGGACTTACCGAGCGCGGCGTTAGCGATGAAGTGCTTCGGACAATTGATCTGTTCAAAAAGGGATTTGATCATTATTTAAAGCAGGAATGGGACGCCGCTATCAATTATTTTCAACAGATATTAACCGTACGACCCTCGGATGGTCCCGCCCGATGCTATTTGGATCGATGCGAATATTTTAAGGACAATCCTCCGGGAGCAGATTGGGACGGCGTGTATTCCATGAAGACGAAATGACATCTTTCGAAAATGAAAATTCGAAAAAAAATAGAAGTTTTCGCTTTTCGGTTGATATTTGTAATCCTGTTGCTGGGACTGTCCCTTCAGCAGTCCTGTGATAATTATTCGGGGCAAAAAAGAAAAGTTCAAAAAGATTCGACCATCGTTTTCAAACACTTTAAATTAGCCAACGCCCGCGAACAATTTCAAAAAGCCATTGCCGAATTTGAAAAAGAAAATCCCGGCGTTCACGTTCGCGAAGAAATTTTACCCTCCAATACCAACGTTCAGCATCAGTTTTATGTGACCAGCCTGGAATCCGGATCCGCGGATTTTGACGTTTTCTTAATCGATGTCATCTGGACCCCCGAATTTAGCCTTGCCGGTTGGCTGGAAGACCTCTCGGATTTGCTGCCCGAAGAAGAGCGAAAACAGTTTTTTCCCGCGCCTTTAAAAGCCGATATGTACAAAGGAAAATTATTCGCAGTTCCCTGGTACATCGACGCCGGAGTTTTGTACTATCGCAAGGACCTGCTGACCAAATACGGTTTTTCTGCGCCGCAGACTTTTGAGCAAGTGGTGCGTCAGGCGCAAACCATTCTTAAAGGTGAAAAACGCGCCGATCTAAACGGATTCTTGTGGCAGGGTAAGCAATACGAAGGAATGATTTGCACGGTCAATGAAATTATTTCCGGTTTTGGCGGGCATATTTTGGATGATTCCAATCGTGTGCGCCTGGAAGATATTGAAGTAATAAATGCCCTGAAGTGGTTAAAGAGTTGCATTTACGACTGGCGCATTTCGCCGCGCTGGGTGCTTTCGGCTGACGAAGAAAATACGCGTTTGAGCTTTTTAAACGGTAAAACGATTTTCCTGCGTAACTGGCCCTATTGCTGGTCTTTTTTTCAACGTGAAGATTCGCCGGTAAAAGGAAAGGTCGGAGTCACACGGATTCCTTCGCTTCCGGGAAAAACAGGACGCAGTACTTTAGGCGGCTGGCAGTTGGCTGTTAACCGATTTTCATCCAAAAAAGAATTGGCAAAAAAGTTTGTAAAATTTATGTCGAGTTCCAAAATGCAGTTGCGGTTTGCTCTTACCGTGGGTACAAAGCCGACCCGCAGACCCCTTTACCAAAATGTTGAACTCAGAACCGCGCAGCCGTTTATCGTTTCTCTTCTTCCTGTTCTTGAAAACACGAATCCCCGTCCGGTAACTCCGTTTTATCCGCAAATCTCTCAAATTCTGCAGATCGAATTTTCCGCTGTTCTTTCCGATATCCGCCCGATTAAAAAAGCGTTACGTTCGGCGCGTTTACAAATTGAACATGTTCTTAAGTTGGAAAAAGAGATATCGGCAATATCTGATGATAAATAGCTCTCTAACCGTTTTTGATAAAAAATTTATTTTTTGAAAATTCGGAAATTGTTTTAATTTTTGTTTAATAAGGCAATCATTTAAATTTAAACGCCATGCTAAAAAAAACTTTACTATTTTTTCTGTTTCCGGCAATCCTGTTAATCTGTTTGGTGACGCTATTCCCTTTGGGTTATGGCTTGGTTCTCGGGTTAATGCGGAAAATGCCTGTTTTCGGAATCTCTGAATTTACGGGATTAAGCAATTTTTTGTTTCTGCTAAAAGACCCCCGATTCCAGCAAAGTCTTTGGACAACCCTGAAGTTCACTCTGATTTCCGTCCCTCTTGAATTGAGCCTGGGAATGTTAATAGCCCTCTTGATGAAAGAAAAAATTCCGGGTAATATGTTGTTAAAGCTAACCATCATGATTCCCTGGGCAATTCCCACCGTGGTTTCCGCGCGCATGTGGGAATGGATTTACAATCCCGAATACGGAGTTCTTAATTATTTGTTGAAATATTCGGGAATCATTTCGGAATCGGTCAACTGGCTGGGAAATCCGCACTGGGCGCTTTCGGCTATCATAATTGCCGACGTCTGGAAAACCACTCCGTTTGCGGCGCTTCTCATTTATGCCGGATTGCAAACCATTCCCGCCGAACTGTACGATTCGGCAAAAATTGACGGAGCCGGAAGCTTCCGCAGATTCTTTTACATTACGTTGCCCCTTGTGTTCCCGATCGTTTTAATCGTGGGTATTTTCCGCACAATGGATGCCCTGCGCATCTTTGATCTGGTCTATGTCTTAACCGGTGGCGGTCCCGCAAACATTACCGAAACCATGAGCGTTTATGCCTATAAGTTGTTGTTTCAGACCATGCAGTTTGGATATGGATCCGCTGTTTCTATTGCGATGTTTGTGATTGTTGCGCTTTTAAGCAGCGCCTATATTTACCTGCTTCACAAAAAATTTCAATTGCTTGCCTGAATTTATTTTAAATATTTCTCCCGTTCTTCCGATAATCGGTGTGGGGTAATGCAAAAGGAAATTATGGAAAAAAAATATAAAATCTTAGCAGTTGACGATAATCCTATAAATCTAAAATTATTATCTCGCGCTTTAATCAACACCAATTATGAAATTCACACCGCCTCATCGGGAACGGAAGCGCTCAAACTGGCAAACTCGGTGCGCCCCGATATTATCCTTCTGGATGTAATGATGCCCGATATGGACGGCTATGAAGTCTGTAAAAAATTACAGGAACATGAACAAACGGCTTTCATTCCCGTTATCTTTCTTTCCGCTAAAAATTAACCCGTCGATAAAGCGAAAGGTCTTGCCCTCGGAGCCGTTGACTATTTGACCAAACCCTTTAATCCGTTGGAAATAAATGCCCGCGTCCGAACCCATCTTGCCGCCCGACAGTCAACTATTCATTTATTACGAAAAAATCAGGAATTGCAGAAGGAACTCGATCGGCTTAAAAATAAAATGGAGCGCCAGGCTAAAGAACAGCAAACCAATGATTTCCTGCTGAAAATTTCAAGTCAGGCTTATCATGTGTCTGAAAATTCGATAGAGCTTTTTTCGGTCTCCAAAAGTAAAACCCATCCCATTACAACGTTTTATATTCCTGTTTTTCATTCGCCTTCATTGGTGACACTTCTTTCATTAAACGGCTATGAAAAAGACTACCCCACTTTACTCGTTGAACTAATGGTGCAAAAATTTACCGAGGGATTTTTTAATCGTTGCAGATTAAACGGAACAACCATTCAGCAAAATCAACTCAATCACCTGTTTTTGACCCTGTTAGAGCGTTTTTCGCCCGATATTTATCAAATAGCCTTCACTTTTTCCCTGACAACCTTCGATTTACAACAGAATAAAATATATTTCCACGGACTGCATCAGAGCAAACCCTTTGTCATTGAAAATAACGGCAAGGCGGATTTTCTGCAAGGACAAAAAATAGAAATCAAATCGGAACTGGAACAGTTCATCACCGCGATGGAGAGTGAAATCCGCCCGGGACAGTGGATATGCCTTTACCAATCGGAAGCCAAGCCCGTGCACAAAAAAGTCTATGAAGATTTATTCGTTCCGGCTTTGGAGAACAATCAATTTGATCTCCAGAAAGCTCTGTTGCAATTGGAGGATGTGATCAAATCCGAAGAACAGGATAAAAGTTTTGTACTGATCAAAATAAAATAGCGTGAAAGACCCGAAACGACGCGTCTCGCGGGATGAGTAACAGAGTGACAAGTGACGAGTAACAGAGTTACAAAGTTACAAAGTTGGGATTGTCTGAGTATGGGAGGAAAAGGTTTAGTTGTTTGAAAAAAATTCC
>JAJRSN010000190.1 GCA_024278715.1 Calditrichota bacterium | reverse complement strand
GAATCTTAATGGCATTGGGTATTGGCGTATTTTTAGTGGACGCGCGGGTTGTTCCGGGGGGCGTTTCGGGTTTATCCATGGCTTTTCACTATTTAAGCGGCGGGAAACTTCCCGTCGGGGTTTTGATCTGGTTCTTAAACATTCCGCTTTATATTTGGGGCGTAAAGGAATTGGGCGCCCGCTTCGGAGCCCGGACTTTTTACGGCTTTACGGTTTCATCTTTGTTTATCGATCTGTTTCGCGGCGAATTTCCCGGAGTATCTTACGTTGGCTTAAACCAAAGCGCGTCTGTTGTCCACCTCAGACAAAACGATTTTCTATTTTTAGTGCTCCTGGGCGCCTTTTTTTTGGGGATTGGGCTGGGGATTATTTTTAAATTCAAAGGTTCTACGGGCGGTTCGGATATTGTGGCGGCTATTTTCCAGAAACGTTACGGAACCAAACCGGGAATGGCAATTATGATGATTGACTTTTTTGTAATCGTCTTCGCCGGAATCATCATTCAATTAAAACAATTATCGCCGGAAAAACCGGCAATGTCATTGACTCTTTACGCCTTTTTCTTACTGTTTATTTCTTCGCGCCTGATCGATGTTGTACTGGACGGATTCGACTATGCCCGCTCGGCAATTATAATTTCGGAAAAGAACGAAAAAATAGCCAAAGCAATTATGGATCGTCTCAGCAGAGGAGCCACCGCTCTCAAAGGAAAGGGTCTTTACAAAAATATTGACCGGGACGTGATTTTTACCGTTGTTTCACGAAAGGAAATTACTTTACTCACCGAATTAATCGAAGAGATTGATCCGTCGGCTTTTGTAATAATCAACACCGTTCACGAGGTATTGGGCGAAGGATTTCGCAGGAGAATTTAGCCTCCTTCGCCTTTCGGTCTTTTAAAATTTGACTATCATGTTCATACCCATAAAAACGCCTTCGGAGCGGGTGGGCCACAATGCGTTTTTCATAGCGTAAGACAAGTCCAGAGCCCAGTACTTCATGTCGATTCCAAAGCCCATGCCCAATAAAAAACCCGTGCTTCCGCCGATCGAAACTCCGCTGCGCAAGGGCAGCCACCAAAGCGGTTTGTAATGAACGCCAAAGCCTACGCGCGGCGTTGTGGAATTGCCAAAGTTCTTGTTTAAACCCTGTTTCCATTCCGAAGTAAAAATCAAATTCTTTTTAAATGTGTAAGCCACGCCAACGCGCATAAACGAAGGCACGCCGGTATCGAATCCGGAAAGAGTTTCCGTGGTGTCGATCGATCTTTCGCTGCTTTCGTTGGAAATTTTTGAAGAATGGTAAATGTCAACGGAATTATATTCATCAATAATCATCCGTTCGGCATTGGTGCTGTAATTAATGCTTCCCCCCACATCCATAAAGCTTAAGGAGAAAAACCAGCGTTCCCTGAATAAAGCGGACACGCCAAAATTATAGCTTTTCCCTTTTCCCGCCGGCGTGGAACCTTCGGCATGGGCTGAACGAATTTGCGTTACCAGGGTTGTCTCATTTCTCTCAAATTCATCGAATTGGGTTCGTTTTACGCTAAGCGACGACTTTTCGACCTGAACAACTCCCATGGGCATATAATAATTTATCCCGATGCCCACGGAGATGAACGAGAAGTCGGGCAAATATTTTCTGATCCGTATGGGATAGGCATAAGCCAAAGACAACTTAACTCCTCCGAAGCTGGAACCCTGCAAGAAACTCGGATAATTCAGTTCATAATCCAGGGTATAGGAATCGCCGTACAGCGCTTTTCCGAATAAATCTTTAACCGGCTCCGATCTTACTTCTCCGAATGCCATAGTCTGAAAAGCGAGGGCAAAATTATTAAAAGCAAAGCCCAGAACGTTAGCATTCATTTCGGTATTTATTTTCAACCCGCCGTCAGGGATCAAGTCTAAAAACGCTTTTTTGTCCTTATCTGACCAATAGTTTTCGTTTCCGTCGGTTACGAAAAACTCCTGATAGGTATTATAGCTAAAGCTGTTGTTAAAGGTGGCAATATTCATTCCCACGATGTTTAATTCAAGGGTATTGCCGCGCGGAATTCCGACATTTGCCGGGTTATAACCAAGGGCGTGAATTCCGCGCGTTAAAGCCGAATAGTTGTCCGCCATTCCCATACCAACGCCGTCAAAACCCTGGGCGTACAAACTAAAGCTTGTGATTAATAAAATAAGAATTCGCTTCATTTTTTTATCTCCAGTATTTTTAATCCAAACGAACGGTAAAGTCTAACTGAACATATCCTTCCAGTTCAATGGTATCGCTTGTTCGCACTATAACTTTTTGATCCCCTGTCGGAAGGAGCGTTACCGTTTGATGTAAATAGATCGGGCTCAGTCTAAACAACTGCATTTGCTTTTCCGAAAGTTTAACCACTACTTCGCTTGAAGTCGGCGCAGTCACATATCCGTCCGCTCCAACGGAACCTCGCTTAAGTTCGGCTTTAATAACGATTTTTTGTGAAGAGTCCTGAATGGCTTCGGTAAACACCTGATTTGAATCGGCGGCTAAAATCAATATTAAATCGGCGGCTAATGGAGTGCCGTTCTTAATTAACAAATGAAATGAACCTTTGTGAAAATCGTCGGCAAGTCGATCCCGCGTCTCCTGATCGATGTCTTCCTTTTTTATGCTGTCAATTCCGCTTTTGTAAGAAATAGGATTTGTTAATCTGAAAGACAAGGGCGATTCAACCGAATACCTTGTCCGCAAACCCTGCCCCACGGCAACAGATCCGTAACCTTCGATGTAAGCGTTGCCGGATATCACCAGTTTGGTCGGTAATATGGCGATTAAATCGACAATGCTGTTGGGATTCTTGTAGTTTTTATCAAGAACGATTTTCGTAGTCGGAGAAACGCCCGATCTTTCGATTGTAGCTTCAATCTGCATGCTTTTGGTTTCGGTTGCGCCGCCGTCTTCGTGAGTAGCCTCTATATTCAAATTAACGTGTAAGGGAACGTCAATCTGATTTTCAAAGACAAGGATCAATTGCAAATCTTCCAGATTTATCCCGCTGCCTTCGATATCTTTAAACAGATCTTCATTATCCAACACCTGAGGATCGATAGGCTGATCTATTCGGGCGAGAATTCCCGTAACGCTTTCCAGAAATATTTTCGAAGAATTAACAGTGGTAGAAATCTGATCGTTTTCGGTGATGGTGACAATTTCTCCGTTGGAACTAACCGTTGCTTTTAAATCGATTTTAATTGAATCCAGGGTTTCTCCCGGCGAGCTCGAATTCAACAATTCATATCCCTTCAGGTCAATAATTTCCACTATTTCCTGATTAGGATTAACGGCAATATCGAGGATTTTGGGATTCCCGTTTTTTACCAAATCGGGCAGCTTGATGTTAAGGTTCGCGTGAATGGGTAATTGGTTTTTAATGTTGAGCGTAATGCTGCCCTGTGAAATTTTGGCGTTAATTACTTTATGGTCTTGCTCGGGTAAAACAATAAAATGGCTTCTGGTGAATGTCTGTTCCGGTATTTCCGCATCGGCTTCGCTTACCTCAATATTCTCGATGGTTAAAACCGAATAAATGGTTCCGTTCTTTTGTTCGGCAGTAACTACCTGATTTGTATCGGAACCGGCGATCGGGATGGTGTATTTTAATAAAAACTTATTGCTGATCTCCTTTCCGCTCAGATCGACAACATTGCTTTGCGTAACGGCATAGGGCTCAATCGGCTTGTCAAATACGATACGGGCGATTAATACCGGCGTGTCCGAACCGTTATTATAAACGTCTATGGTCATACCGGCGTTAACTTTGACGAACAGATCGTTATGAAACGTTAAATAAATCTGCCCGCTTTTAATAACCGCTCTTCTGAAAAAATCGTAAGTTACTTCCTTAGGGTCGGGAGTAACCGTTCTGTCCGGGTACGGAGGAATGGTGTCAAAGGCGAGGACCTCCGGAGGCAATAACTCGCTTAAGGTTATTTCGGTTGATTTAACCTCGGATTTTTCCTTTAATTTAATACTTCCGATTTTAGAATCGAAGGACTGTTCCTCCGGTTGAATGGTTAAATCTTCCTGGGCAACCCGCTCCCAGTCGGTGGAATCCTTAAGCTCAAATTTTATGATAGGTTGACCGCTCTTGGTGGTATCGGCGATTAAAGTCGAGTCGTTTACGATTTCTTCCATGGTGACGTTTTTTAAGGGCAAATATATCTTCCATGAAGTATCCCAGACCGGAAGGCTGGGTTCGTTTAACGAACATCCGAACAATATTAAACCGGATACCGCAAGCAAATAAACTTTCCGTAACATACTTTTTTTCTCCCTGATTTCACTTTTTGCTTTTTTAAAAGATCGACATATTTTATATTCCCTTTAAAAGAATAATTAAATACTGAAAAATCTGGGCAGTTTAATGAAAGCTTTCAAAGAATTCGAACATAAAGCCGATATTGGTCTCGAGATCCACGGGCACAGTCTGGAAGAACTTTTTGCAAACGGGTTAAAAGGATTTTACACCTTGCTCTTTGGCATATCCGATTTTGATCGATTTGAGAATTCCACCGAAACTTATAGAATATCGATTCAGGAGGAAACTCCGGAAGACCTTCTGGTCTCATTCTTCAGCGAGATCAATTTTTTAGTAAATGTAAAAAAAATTATTCTTTTTCCGGTGATCACGATCAAAATCGAAAAAATCGCCCCGGGTTACAGCCTCTTTTTAGAATCCGGATTAATAACGAGAATACCCGAAGAACTATGGGATAATTTTACCGAGATTAAGGCTCCAACTTACCACGGGCTTTTAATAAAACGCGAAAACAAACTTTACAAGGCGCGCGTTATTTTTGACGTTTAAGGAAACAAAAGCATTCTTAAGGCGTTTCCTATACGCGCAACTTCGTAGGAGGACATATCATGAAATACCAGAAGATACCAATCAAAAAGATAGACGGCAATGTATTTGAAATCGAGCCTTTCGGGGGAATGCTTCGACCGGGCAGAATATACGCTTCCGACGCGATGCTGCAGGGTTTGTTAGACGATGACGCTCCCTTGCAGCAGGTGATTAACGTGGCTCATCTGCCGGGGATTGAGAAATATTCTCTTGCCATGCCGGACATTCACTGGGGATACGGTTTTCCCATCGGCGGCGTGGCGGCGACCGACTGGAAAGAAGGGGTTATTTCGCCCGGCGGCGTGGGGTACGACATCAATTGCGGTATGCGCCTTGCCGCAACGGCTTTACAGTACGACGAGGTTAAAAAAAAGCTGGACAAATTGATTCAGGAATTGTTTAAAACCATCCCTACAGGCGTCGGCTCTTCGCACGCCATTCGCAAACTTTCCAAAAAAGAATTACAACGGGTAGCGCAGGAGGGCGTGAACTGGGTAATTGAACAGGGTTTTGGTCAGCCGACCGATCTTGAGGTGATCGAAGAAAAAGGCAAAATGCCCTTTGCCGATTTTTCCGTGGTTAGTCCGCGCGCCGTCGAACGCGGTCTTGACCAGTTAGGCACCCTGGGTTCCGGCAACCACTTTTTAGAAATCGACGTTGTTGATCAAATTTACGATCCTGTCGCGGCGGCGGCTATGGGCTTGTTCAAGGGTCAAATTGTCATCCTCATTCACACAGGATCGCGCGGCTTTGGTTACCAGATTTGCGACGATTATTTAAAAGTAATGGGAAAAGCCGCGCAAAAATACCACCTTCATTTACCCGATCGACAGTTGGCTGCCGCGCCCATTCAAAGCCCGGAAGGTCAGGACTATTTTGCAGCCATGTCCTGCGCGGCAAATTTTGCCTGGAGTAATCGTCAGGTAATCATGCATCTGGCTTATCAGACGTTTAAACGCGTTTTTTCCGCTTCGGACAGTGATCTGCAATTCCGTCTGGTTTACGATATTTCGCATAATATCGCCAAAAAAGAAACCCACAAAATCGGCAATAAAGAAAAGACCGTCTGCGTGCATCGCAAAGGCGCCACGCGCGCCCTGGCTCCTAATCATCCCTTACTATCGGAAAGATACAAGTCTGTCGGGCAGCCGGTCTTGATTCCTGGAGACATGGGACGTTATTCTTTTGTTTGCGTGGGCACGCAAAAAGCCATGGAAGAAACGTTTGGCAGCACCTGTCACGGAGCGGGGAGACTAATGAGCCGCAATAAGGCAAAAAAAGCAGGATTGGGCAGAAACTTAATTAAAGAAATGGCGAAACGAGGCGTTGTTGTTCAAGCAAAAGGAAAAGCCACCTTAGCCGAAGAAATGCCCGAAGCCTACAAAAATGTCGAATCGGTGGTGAACATAATGCACGCGAGCGGGATCAGTTTAAAAGTGGCGCGTTTAAAACCGATCGGCGTGATTAAGGGATAAATACCAAAGAATTGCATCGTTTCTATTTTTACACGTTTGTGAAATGCGGAAACAGGCGGTACAAATTCCGGTCAGTCTTCCACAACGCGGACTTTACTCCGCACCACAAACGCCTCTTTGTAACCCATTTTTTTTGCCAGATTGCGAAATTTTTCAGCCTGATTGCGGTCTTTAAAATCGCCCACCCGTAATTTGTAAAAAGGCGCCTCAAAAATCAGGTACACCTTTTGTCCCTGCGGCTGGAAATTTTCTTTGGCTTTTGCCTTGGCATAGGTCGCGGCTTCAACGCTGCGTACGGCAAAAATCTGAACGCGGTATCCGTCAACTTCTTTGTAGGTTAAAAGCGAATCGGGTATGGTTTCGCGATTTCCGGAAGGGGTTGTAACGCCCTCCAATGCGGTCTTTGGAGTTAAATTGGTTCGAACGTTTTTCTCGATAACAATATCGTCGTCCTCCAGGCTTAACGGATCAAAAGATTCGTCAAACTGCCCCGGAGTTATTGTTTTTGCCTGAGTTTTTTCCTTTTTAAGCACTTCTTTTTTCGAAGCGGCGCAACTCATCAAAAATATTAACAACAAAAGTGAAAAAATGATTTTCACTAAACCGGTTAAATGGTTTCCAAAGTATCTTGCCGAAGCCATCCTGTTTTCCCGTCCCCTAATTTTATTTCAAGCCAGTTTTGATTTTTGCGTAAAATTTTTACCTTTGTCCCTTCGTGAACAACAAAAATTTCGGTCGCTTCCTTCCGTGGTTCCGAAAATACTGTGACCGACGGCTTTAATATAACGCCATATTTTTCTTTTTCAAAGCGATAAATTTTATCGGTTAAGATCACGCTCAGCAAGATCAGTAAAATCAATGTTAAAACGACCAATCCCTTACCGCGTTCCCGATGCCTTTGCTTTTTCATAAACAGATAAAACGCCCAGCTCAAAATGAGCATCCAAAAAGCAATGATCACAAGGTAGGTGAGAGTGGTCAAAGAAAAAGCCTGCAAGAGGTCTTCCCACCAGACGGTCAGGAAAAATTTGGGCGGAACTTCGATTCTATCGACCAGACGACGTTTAAGCAGAATTAAATTTTCTTTCAAAGCCTCGTCGTCGGGCATAAAGCGCAGCGCGCGTTCATAAAAAAGCCTCGCTTTGCCAAACTGATTAATTTTAAAATAAGCGTTCCCCAGGTTGTAATAAAGCTCGCCGCTTTCGTAACCCTGCTCAAGAATTTTCTGATAAGCCTCAACGGCTTGCTGATATTTGCCCTGCTGAAAAAAAAGGTTTCCCTGCCTGAAAAGCTGCTGAACATTTTGATCCTGCGCCGTTAACGGCAAAATCATTAACAACAAAAATAGTCCGATACCGAAACCGATCTTTCTCATATCCACTTCTCTAAGATGGTTAACACCTCTTTTGCCCGATCGTAAAACGCCCTGCGCTCTTCCTGCGTAGCCGGAATATTGGCGAACTGCCTGAAATCCGCTTCTTCTAAAACCGAGACGTATTCTTCGATAACCTGAGGATCAATTTGGCGTTCGCTCAAATGTTTGCGCACATTGGGCGTGCTGAAATCGCTTAATTCCAGGTTGAGTTTATCCCGCACAAATCCCTGAAGGGCTAAACTTACGGCTTTGTAAAACTGCGAAGAATCCTCGGTTTTTAAAGCCTCGCGAGCTCTGGATAACTGCTTTGCGGCAATGCGTCCGGCTTTGCGGCTGCGGATTAATCGTTCATCGCTTGCCAGTTTCGATTGATAATCGTTCACCAAAACAAATAAAACAAAAAACACAAGTCCCATACCTATCAATCCCCAAAATTTGAAAGACAGGTAAGGTCTGTATCCGATGGGTTGGAAACGGGCGAACTCTTTGATAAAGCGAATATCCTGTCCGATCATTTCGATATAGCGTTGATCGACCGCTCCCCCGCCGCCGGGTACTCCGAGGACAACGGACTGTTCGCCGGTCACATGCAAATTAATGGGTTTGCTGACAAGCGTTACATATCTTCGGGTTCTGGGATTAAAAAAACTGAATCTTAAAGGTTTAATCCGGTAATCGCCTGGTATTCTGGGGATTAAAATGTACTCCGCCTTTTTGGTGCCGCTGATTTCTGATCTTAAATTATTGATATTGGTCATAACTTTTGGATCGTATTTCTCAATATCGGGCGGAACCGTAACCTCCGGCAGATTTACCATCTTTATATTTCCGCGACCCGAAATCACCACTTTTAAAGCGACGGCTTCGTTGGTTTTCGCCTCTTTCTTATCCACGGAAACTTTTAACGAAAAATCGCCGATGGCTCCGGAAAAGTCGGCGGGTTTACCTTCTTCCGGTAAATCCATGGCTTCAATTTTTATGGGACGGCTGCTAATTGTCTTTTGCACAACGTTCCCGAAGGGGTCGTCGAAAAAACTGTCAAAAATACTTCTCGAACGCCGACGCACCTGAGCTTCCACCAAAACAGAGATTGGCTCCAATGTCAGCTCTCCGCTCTGAGTGGGAAAAACGGCAATTTTACGGATAGTCGCCACATTGTAATTCAAGCCGTTTACAATTTCATTCTTAATAGTCGGCTGCGAAGGAATCTCAAATTCTTCAGTCCAGAATCCGGGATTCGAAGGCAGCTTTTGAAAATTGTAACCGCGGACATTTACCCGAAAATAGAGCTTGTATTCAACTATAATCTGTTCGCCGACATAGGCTTTTCTTTTGGAAACATTTGTCTTTAAATAAATGCTCTGCCCGATTAAATCTTTGTCAGTGCGCCTTTTGGGAGGTTTGGTCTGCTTTGGTTCGGTTGCCTGTTGAGAACCCTGAGTGACTGTGACGGTGATTGAATTGCTGGAATAGGTTTTTCCTTTGTATTGAACCGTTGCCGGTCCAATAACCAGTCTGCCTTTTTTCCGCGGCTGCAAATAATAGCTGAATACTTTTGAAGAGTTCATCCGCCCGTTGATAAATTGAATGCTGGTAGAGGTGTTCGGTCCGGAAAGCACATAAAAATCCTTGAAATTAGGATGTTTGGGATCCGGCAACGACGTTGACCTTCCGGAAACTTCTATGGAATAGGTAAAGTTTTCGTTGATCGATACTTTGTTTTTGGAAACATAAGCTTTAATCTGAAAATTCTGAGCCTGCAAAAATCCCGTTATTAAAACAGAAAACAGAATTGAACCTATAAAAACATTCGCTTTGCTGTTTTTGAAAAATCTATTTAGTTTTCCGCTCAACATTTTTTCACTTGCCCGTTACCAATGATTTTCGGCTTTACGTTTAATTCAAATATCAGTAAGCATTATTAAATTAACGCCTAAATTTTTGTTTTTCTGTCAGAATTTGTTAATGGTTAAGGGTTACTGGTTAATGGCTTCTGGTTACTCGTCGCTTGTCGATAATTCGTTAATCGTTAATCGTATAAGGGTTAAGCGGCTTCTTTAGCGTCTTGCCACGTCAAACCGTCTTCGCTGCTTTCCGCATTCTTCTTTTTCTTTTTTCTTTTGTCTTTTGTCTTTTTTATTACGCATTACTCATTACGCATCACGACCTCGTTAATCGTTAAGCGTGTAAGCGTGCTTCTCCTCCAAACTACGAGTCACGTACCTGTCACTTGTCACTCGTTACTCGTTACTCGTTACTCATTACGCATCACGCGTCACGGCACTACCAGTCTTTTTCCAATTGTCTTCTGCCTGCGGGAATACGCAAATGCTCTTTTTTAAACTTTTTGTTTTCTTCCTTTAAAGCCCGTAAAATGCGCTCCGCCTCTTTTTTGGTCATCTCTTTTTTCTTTTCGCCTTTTTTTTGAGCCTTTTGCTGTTTTTGCTGTTCTTCTTTTTTATTTTTTTTGCCCTCGTTGGCGGTCTGCTTTTTTTGCTCCTGCTGTTTCTGTTGCTGCTGCTGATTTTGTTGTTGCTGTTGCTGCTGTTGTTTTTTCTTTTTTAATTTTTCCGACAGCGCATTTAAATAAGGATCATTCGGAAAAAGCTGCAAGCCCTCTTGCACTGTTTGTATCGCCTGTTCCAATTGTCCGCGGATGTAAAGATTAGCGCCTAAATGAAAAAAACCCTTCGCTGTTTGCGCCTGCGCCAAAATCGTAAAAATAGTCAAGAAAAGAACGATGTACAAAATTCTTTTTTTACTCATTTCGCGCTCACAATATCTACGACATCTTTAATGCGTTGAATAAAATCATTGAACGCCGCGACCGTTTTGTCTTTTTTCAGTCCGTCCGTCATCAAACGGTAAGCATCTTTGTAACGCCGCTGATCCACTAATTTTTCCGCCTGTTTTTTTAACTGCTTAGCGAACTCAGAAGGTTCAATTTTTTTATTCTGCTGCTGTTGTTGTTGCTGATTTGGCATCTGCTTTTTATCTGCTAATTCCTTCAATTTTGCCCGCGCCAATTCCAGATTGTATTTGGCATCAATATCATCGGGATTGAGTTCCAGGGATTTTTTGTACGCCTCAATGCTCTCTTTTAATTTGTTCTGTTGAAACCGGGCGTTCCCGATATTATAAAACGCCTTTGCGCTCAATTGCAAATTTTCGCTGCCTACTACTTTTTGATAGGTTTCAATCGCTTCTTTGTACTTCTTTAATTTGTAATAAGCGTTGCCCTGATTAAACAGCGCAATTTCATTTAAAGGATCATCCAACAGAGCATCCTGATAAGCCGCCAGAGCCTGTTCGTATTTACCCTCCTGATACAGCTCGTTTCCCTTTTTCACTTTGCCGCGGATGCTGTCGGCAAATACCGAACCAAACAACATCAGCGCTATCAGGTTAATAACGATCCAGCGCATGCCGATACCCTTTTTTATCTCTGACCGGTAAAAAGAATTCCAGCAGCAGGAAAAATAATCCCAAAGCCACAAAAATTTGAAATCGATCTTCATACTGAGAGAATTTACGCGCACTAAGTTCTTTTTTCTCCATTTTATTGATTTCTTCGTAAATCTTTTTTAATTCCGACTGCCCGCTTGTGGCGATATAGTATTTTCCGTTTGTAATAAAAGCCACTTTTTGCAGGGTTTTAATATCCAGTTTGGTGGTCACTACATTTCCGTTGCGATCTTTTTTAAATCCCAGTGAATTTCCGAACTGATCGTAAACCGGGATGGGCACGCCCTGCGGCGAACCGATTCCGATGGTGTAAATAACAATTCCCTCTTTAGCCGCTTCTTCGGCGACTTTAACCGGATCGCCTTCATGATCTTCGCCGTCGGTAATCAAAATTAACACCTTGTGTTTGCGCTCTTTTTGATTAAAGGCTTTAAGCGCGGTTTTAATGGCATCCGACAATGCCGTGCCCTGAACCGGAATCAGGTCGGTATCCATCATTTGCAGAAAAAGTTTGGCGGCGCCGTAATCCAGGGTTAAGGGACAAACCAGGTGTGCCATTCCGGCAAAGGCGACCAATCCGATGCGGTCGCCCCTTAAAATACTAATAAAATTGGCTATCTCGTGTTTGGCTTTTTCCAGACGATTGGGTTTAATATCTTCCGCCAGCATGCTGTTGGAAACGTCAAGAGCGATAATGATGTCAACGCCCTCCCGCTTAACCTCTTCCAATTTGGTGCCGATTTGCGGATCGGCAAGGGCGATGACAAAAAAAGCGTAACTCAAAATAAAGAACACGCTCTTCCAGATTAACCGCTTACGATTAAATCCGGGCATAATCCGCTTAATAATTTCCAGATGCCCGAACCGCTGTAGCAGCATTTGCTTATGGCGGTAAATCAAAACAAAAAAAACGATTAAAAGGATAATTCCCCATAATCCGTTTAAAAATATCGGATATCTGAATCTCAATACGTCCATAGCCATCAGGGTATTGTTTTAAAATAAGTGTTACTCAAAACCAACTCCGTAAGCAAGAGAATCAAGCCCAGCGTCAGAAAATAGATAAAATATTCTTCGTACCGGGTGTATTCTTTTACTTCAATTTTTGTCTTTTCCATTTTTCCGATTTCATCGTAAATTTCGCGCAGTTTTTCGGTGCTGGTGGCGCGGAAATACCTTCCGCCGGTAATCTTAGCCACCTGTCTCAGCAAATCTTCGTCAATATCCACGCGCATGGGCACGTATCGTTTGCCCCACAGCGGATCGTCGATCGGGTACATTGCCGTTCCTTTTGTGCCGGTTCCGATGGTATAAACCCGAATGTTGTAAGCCTTTGCCATCCGCGCCGCCGTGATGGGGTCAACCTGCCCGCGGTTATTGCGACCGTCTGTTAAAAGAATGATCACCTTGCTTTTTGCTTTGCTGTCTTTCAAACGGTTGATGGCTGTCGCCAAACCCATTCCTATAGCCGTGCCGTCCCAATCCTGATCCGCTACTTTCATATTATCCAAAATCTGGTAAAGAACGCCGTAGTCCAAAGTCAACGGGCACTGAGTAAAACTTTCTCCGGCAAACACCACCAGCCCTATCCGGTCGTTTTTTCGCCCTTTAATGAATTCTGTGGCAACCATTTTTGCGGCTTCAATCCGGTTTTTCGGACGGAAATCTTCGGCTAACATACTGGTGGAAACATCCATAGTTAAAACAATATCAATGCCTTCAGTGGTAATCTCTTCTTCCTTGCTGCCGGATTGAGGACGCGCCAGAGCCACAATAATAACCGTTACGGCTAACAAACGAAGCGCGAACAAAAAAGGACGCAGCCGCTGCTTTAAACTGGGCGTGATACTCTTTACCAAATTCACATCGGAATAGATGATCTTTCCCGTAGCCCTGGCTCGACCTCGAAAATACCACCAGACCATTACCGGTAAAATCAACAAAAGTATTAAATAATAGGGATCAGCAAATCGAAACATCAGCCACCTTAACTCTTATCCGCTTTAGGTTCTTCTTTTTTCTCTTCTTTCTTTTCTTCGATCAGGTCTTCTTTTTTGGGGAAAAGTTTATCCAATTCACTCTTTTTAATAGTCACCACAGATTTTGTCAACGGATTACGGGCGTAAACCAACTTGTCGTCTTTTTCCTTACCGATCTGCAGCTCAATCAACTTATCGTCTCCGGCGAATACTTCGATGTGTCCTTCCGGATTTACAAGTCCGTAGGGATTCAAATATCTCGGGTTATCTTCCACAAAGCGGGTCGCTTTTAAATTGTTAAGTGAAGACATAATATTCGTAATTTTCCAGCTTTTAGCCTTTTCGCCTGTGGAAAGACGCCAGTTGCCCGAACTATCCTTTTCGAAAATCATCAGATTACTTTTGTAGAGTAAATTAATCCGGTCGGCTTTGGAGCGATCGAATTTGGCGATCTTTTTATCCCGGAAATCAAACAGCTTTTTCTTAAACGGTTTAACGAAAAACGAATCCACTTCAAAAATATGCGGTCTGGAATCGTCTTTGCCGTATGCCTTGTTGCCCCTTAATCGCGAGAACGACACGCCTAACTTAGCCTTTTCCACGCCGGAAAAAAGCTCGATCCGAAAGGCGGGATTGCTTAATCCGTACCTCGAAAGATTTTTGGGATT
>JAJRSN010000189.1 GCA_024278715.1 Calditrichota bacterium | reverse complement strand
GCTGCTTTTTAGCCACGATTTTGTACAGCGAAAGAGGATAAACTCCTTTCAGAGAATAATGATCATTTTCCGGAGCCCGGGGCTGCAAAAACAGTAAACGCTTTAAATCATATTCGGCCATAACGCCCGTCAACTTATCGGAAGATAAATTTCCCGATTTCAGATGTGGAGTCAGTCCCGATTTCCGCAGTTCTTTTTCCGTACTTTTGCCGAACGCAATAATCGTTTGATTTGAAATTTCGTACCGTTCACAAAAAATTTTTACCGAATGTTTATCCGTAAAAACAAGCCCGTCGAATTCTTTCATTTTTAAAGGCGCGTAAGCGTTCGGCTGAATTGCAATCAAGGGATAATGAATGATTTTTGCGTTTAAGCGAACTTCAGCCGGATCAATGCCGGTAAAAAGAATTTTATCCGCTTCGTGCTTATCGTTCACCACCCCGCCGATAATCACCGTTACGGGCGAGGGAAGCTTAACGCTTTGCATCCTGTTTAACGTTGTGGCGATGCATTTTTCGTCGTAAAAACTTCCATTGCGAATAACTGCAACGGGCGTATCCGGATTTAAGCCCTGCGAGATAAGTTTATGACTCAGCTCCGCCAGTTTGGACGCCGCCATGTAATAAATCTGTGTGTCGCATAATTTGCCCGGATTTTCACGCGAAAGGCTGTAATGAGCGGAAGCCAGGCTCACGGATCCTGAAATTCCCCGCTTGGTAAAGGGAATATTGAAAGATGCGGCGCACGCCTGAGCCGCGGTTATCCCGGGTACGATTTCCACGGAGACAAATCTTTTTTGTAAATATTCCAGCTCCTCTCCGGCTCTGGCAAAGATGAGCGGGTCTCCGCCTTTTAATCGGGCAATATTCTTACCCTGCAAGGCAGAGGAATAGAGCATCCGGTTAATCTCCTCCTGGCGTCTGGAATGCTTCCCCTTCCGCTTGCCGACATAGACCAATTCCGCCGAATACTTTCGGATGTAATCTCTATCCACCAGATCATCGTAAAAAATAATATCCGCTTCCGACAAAACATTATCCGCCTTAATGGTCATTAACTCCGGATTTCCCGGTCCCGCACCCACCAGCCAGACTTTGCCGTAATTCCGCCGCATATCGCGCTCATAAAAAGCAGCTTTAACGTCGTCTCTTCCTCTTTTAATCAGCAAGACAACCCGACCGCTCTTCCCCACAGCAATATCCGGAAATAAATCCTCCAAAGAACTTGCATTAATAAGCGCGGCGATCTCCGTCTCCTCCGGCAGGGGATAGGGAACGGCTTCCTCCGGTAAAATCAGGGCGTCGAATTTATCGTTAAGCGCGTTTTGTATTTGCGGTAGTCCGGAACGCTCAATAAACGCCAGGCGGAAACTTTGGCTTTGCATTTTCACCTTGAATTGACGAAAATCTTTTTCTTTTGACTTTAAGGATTTTTTCGGAAACACTTGACTAACCGGGGTTTAATTTCTCAATCTGAAAACAGAATTAATTAATTCGGCGTTCGACAAATCATTCGTTTTCGTCTTCGATAATCTGCCGGAATTTATCGCGCCATCTAACGGACTTTTTAACATTTTTCCCGTTCGAGCTTACGGCAACGGACATTTCGCCTTGTTTAAAAATCGCCGGTGAAATAAAATCGCAGTAAAGGGGATCGTCGGCTGTATTTACAAGAATTCCGCGTTTTCGGGCGTCCGCGGCGATCTGTCTGTTCAGATTTTTGTTGTTGGTGCAGGCGTAAAGCAGATCGCAATTGTCCAAAAGCTCCGGCGAATACTTTTGCCGCAGACAGCGAATTCCCGATGTTTGAATTTCCGGACAGATATCCGGCGCGCACACGGTAACGTTCCTGGTATATTTAAGAAGCGTTTTCAATTTTTGAGCCGCTACCCTTCCGCCGCCCACAATCAGAATCGCCTTGTAGGTTATGTTGACGCACACCGGCAGAAA
This sequence comes from Calditrichota bacterium, assembly GCA_024278715.1. GTDB lineage: Bacteria > Calditrichota > Calditrichia > Calditrichales > Calditrichaceae > Caldithrix. The sequence continues at coordinate 16,453 of JAJRSN010000189.1, read as the reverse complement.
AATCCGTTCTCCGCCGACCGGCGCCGGAGAACCTTTGCCGGTATCTGAATCGTCCGTAAATTTTCCGTCTTTTTTCAATTCAAAATACTCCGTAATTTTAAATTCACAAAATTCCGTAAAACAAAAAATAATACTTTACTGAAATTTGTACCCTTAATATAAACATGGGATTCCTCGTCGCAAGCTCTTCGGGATGACAGACTGGTACATCATTTTGCAGAAATCCGTTAAGTTAAAAATCGGTATGTCTGTCATTCCGATCCCGCCGCGCGCAGAGAAGGAATCCCTTAAACATTAAGGCTTAAATCTGATATTCAGGAGCGTAATGCAGCCCGCACTCCTTTGGTCCGTCCTGTTCCCACCACCATCTGCCGGCTCGCTCGTCCTCTTCCGGTCCGATCGGTCTGGTGCAGGGCGCGCAGCCGATACTCTTAAACCCGCAATGCACCAATCGATTATAGGGAACGTCGTTTTCTTTAATGTAATCCCATACTTCTTTTTCGCTCCAATTTGCCAGCGGATTCAATTTGTAAATTCCGTGAAGATGATCCCAATCTATTAATTGCACGGTTCTCCGATGTTGTGATTGTTCCTGACGCAGACCCGTAATCCAGGCGTCCACAGAGCTTAAAGCCTTTTCGAGCGGTCTCACTTTCCGAATTTCACAACATTTCTTGCGATTTTCAACACTTTCGTAAAATAAATTCGGACCATGCTCCCCGATCAGTTTTGCCAAATCTTCAGCGTCCGGAGCATAGACTTCATATTTAATACCATATTTTTCCATACTTTTTTGCATCACGTCGTATGTTTCCTGAAATAGTCTTCCGGTATCGATGGTGAATACCCGAAACGGTCGTTTGCTCTTTACCAAAATATCGGTAATGATCTGACTCTCCACGCCGAATGCGGTTGCCAGAATAATTTTATCATCGCCAAATTCATCGAATGCCCACCCGAGAATCTCCGAAGCGGTCTTTTCCGATAATATTTCTCGATATAATTTGAGTTTATTCATAATATTTGAATCCTCCGATATTACTCACGAAACCCGCAAAAGGTCTCATGATCACGGTAATTAAGTTTGTCTTAATTACAAGATTAAAACATAAATCACGATAGCGGTTTACAATACAACGATCGGAACCATCTTCCGTCCGCAAAACGATTTCTGTTTTTGGAAATCTTTTTTCGAATCGTTCTCATCGTTCGTCGTCCGGGTTATTGTTTTTGCTTGCCGAAATATTTCATTGAAACTAAACCTTTTTTCTGATCAATACCGACCAGTATTGACCGATTCTTTTTTGCTGCAAGACCTCGTGTCCTTCGTTTGCCACCGAACGGGGCACATTTTCAATCGGCGAGCCGTCGTCCAACAACACCTCTAAAATCTGATCTTTTTGCATCATGGAAAGATCGAGTTTTGTCTTAACAAAATTCATTGGGCAGGAAACCCCGCGGTAGTCCCGGATCAGATGCGGTTTTTCAGCTTTTTCCGCCTTTTCCGCCGAAGTTGCTTCGTCACCCCGCTCCTCTTTTTCTTCTTTGATTTCAGTGTTAAACCGCAAAGAATCGTCCATGCTGTGATACAGCGCTTCCACCGCTTCAGCCAGAGCCAGCGCCTCTTCCTGAATAGCGGTCAGCCGCGCGCGCCTACCCGATTTTGCCGTTTCGATCACCGAGCCGAATCGTGAATCGATAAGTTTGGCTTGAATGAAATGCCGGGTAAAGGCGTCAAAAACTTCATCATCGGAAGACGCCTCGATGCCTCTGGTAATCAGCAGCATCCGCGAAGCAAGCAGCATTATCCGATACAGGATTTTTGCGCGATTTTCTTCTTCGGCAGCTTCGCCGAGCTGTTTTTTAAGTTCTGTTATTTCGGAAAGATCCATCTCTATTAAATCAAACAATCCTGCCGAGCATTCTCCCTGCCCGCGACCGGCAAGAGAAAAAACCTCCCGCGCTCCCCAGTCGAAATAGTAATTTTTATCCTCGTCGAAATCGGGAATCGGGCGATAGCGTTGGCATATCGAACGCACATCTTCCGCGCCGCCGTTCTGTAAAAAGGAGGTAAAAGAATCGTAACGATCTTTCTTTTCGCCGTAACCGGCTAAAAATTCCGCGACAAATTCCGGAAGATTGCGAGCGCTTATTTCATCGATTTTTTCCGCTAAGCTGGCGCCTTCTTCTCCTCCGATTTTTGCGCCGACGACGATGTTGTACGCCGGATAACTGATGTGGTTTTTCCGCCCAACCTTGCCGTAAAATCCCAGATCTGCCAGAAAATGCTGACCGCAGGCGTTGGAGCAGCCCGAAATATTGACCTTCATGTCCGCAAAGGAATCGAGGTCTATTCCCGCACCCGTCAGTTTTTTAGTTAAAGCAGTTAAAGCGTCCCTCGAACGGCAAATACCCAGTTGGCAGGTGCTGGCTCCCGCGCAGACAATGGTGTTGCCCAGTAAAAGCGGCTGATCCGCCAGACGGGTAACCCTCCTGACGTTCCGGTAAACATTGCCCAGATATTCTTCGGGAATATTTCTTAAACTGATATTTTGCTGCGGCGTAAAACGGATCGCATTTTCGCCAAAATGTTCTGCAAATTCCGCAAAGTCGCTCGCCTCGCTAATACCGAGAATTCCCAATTGAATCGGAATAATTACCGCGTAAAGCCCCGCCTGTTTTTGAGATCGAACATACCGCTTTTTCCACAATTCAAATTCGGGCGTATTTTCCGCCGCAGGAAGAATATCGAAACGATCGCGGGCGCGATTCTCAAATTTCTTTAACTTAAGGGGCGGCAATTTCCGATTTTTTACCCCGGCAAATTCCTTTTGATACAATCGAATAAATTTCTCCCGCCCCAATTTTTGCCAGAGAAAACGCAAACGGGCGGTATGTCGATTTTTGCGATTCCCGTATTTGTCGAACAAAACCTTCACCGCCCTGGCAACCGCGTAAACCTCGTCATCGGGAATAAAATCGTGCAATAGTTGACCAACCTGCGGACTTCTGCCCATTCCGCCGGCAACATAAACCCTGAATCCCGGTTTGCCGTCCCGAATCTCTGCAATAAAACCCAAATCGTTAACCGCCGCAAAGGCGTTGTCCTGTTTTGAATTCGAAAAAGATATCTTAAATTTGCGCGGCAAGGTCCATGAATCCGATTCGGCAATAAATCGTTCCGTCAGAGCCACGGCATAAGGCGTCACATCGAAAATTTCGCCGCGGGCAATCCCCGAATCCCATGAAGCCATAATGTTGCGGATGGTGTTCCCGCCGCCTCCCCGGCTGCTCAATCCGACATCATACAAAGAGCGGATCACGGAGATAATGCCGTTCAAATCGACATCATGAATCTGAATCTCCTGCCGGGTGGTAATATGAAGATTCTTGGAACCGAATTTACCGGAAATCTCCGCCACAGCTTCCAATTGTTGCGGAGTAATTATTCCGCCGGGACATCTCACACGAACCATGTAGGTTCCCTTTTGGCGCTGTTCGTAAACCCCGAACGGAACCCGATTCGCCTTTAATTCGGTTTCGTTTAACGTCCCCTGCCGAAATTTGCGGATTAAATTCTCCAGGTGGTCTATTTCTTTCGGTAATGTTTCCGGTATTTGATACACGTTCATTTATTCGTTTCTCCAAAAAATTTGCTATTAAATGCCTTCCCGAAACCAAAGCTTTCAATCTACGATTTCCACGGCTTCCGGCTCGACCACGCCTTTGCGGATTTTAAAAGATTTTATCGCCGGCGTATCTCCCTCCAGCGACAGGATCACATAGCTGATATTGGGATCGAAAGCCAGGCGGATATCTTCTTCAGAAGGTCTTGCCGGTGTTTCGGGATGGCTATGAAACACGGCTAAAGGTTTAATTCCCTTTGCCCGCCAGTTGCGCACTACTTTGAATTGCTCTTCCGGATCCAGGCGGAAATGATCTTCCGCGGCATCCACATTGGTCAAAGGCTGAAATTCGGTGACATTTTCGCCGGAACCGCCAAGATAGCCGCAGGCTTCGATCGGCGCTTCTTCCCAGGCGTATTTGATTAATTGCAGATAAATCTCTTTTTTTATTTTTAACATCTTTTTTCTCACCTTTTAAGTTCACACACCGCTTGTTCAATATCCTCAAGACGAAGGATCGTGGGATTCTCGCCGCACAAAGGGCAATCCGCTCTTTTCCGCAGCGCTACCTTTCTGAAATCCATTTTCAGGGCGTCAAAGGTCAGTAAGGCGTTCGTCAGTAAAGAGCCCTGCTTAATCAGATATTTTAAAGCTTCTGCTGCCTGAATTGTGCCCAGCATTCCCGCCACAACTCCCAATATTCCGGCTTCGGCGCAGGTGGGAACGGCGTTTTTTGGCGGCGGTTCGGGAAACGAGCAGCGGTAACAAGCCGACTCTGCGGGAACCACGGTCATCGTCTGACCGGAAAAGCGAAGGATTCCGCCGTGCGAAAAGGGAATTCCTTCCATCACGCAGGCGTCGTTGATCAGAAACTTTGCCGGAAAATTGTCCGTGCCGTCAATGACAAAATCGTAATCCCGAATGATCTCTCTGATGTTCTCCGCCGTTACGCGCAAATGATAGGTGTTTACGTGCACGTCCGGATTCAACGCCTTCATCTTCTCAAAAGCCGATTGGGTTTTGGTCTTTTGCAGATCGGACGTAAAATGGATGATTTGGCGCTGCAAATTGGAAAGATCCACTTTGTCGGCATCGACAATCCCGATGGTTCCCACTCCGGCGGCGGCAAGATAAAGAGCGGCGGGCGAACCCAACCCTCCAACCCCGATAATCAAAACCTTGCCCTGCATAATCTTTAATTGTCCTTCTATGCCCACATTATTCAAAATAATGTGCCGGCTGTAGCGCTCTAATTGCTGATCGGTAAATGATATCATATTGCTTTCAACCCCCTGCTTAAATCGTCAAAAATATCCTCAACGTCTTCAATACCCACGGACAATCTCAACATGTTTTCCTCTATCCGCATCTTCTTTCGTTCTTCTTCCGAATACTCGCAAAAAATGGTTGACGCCGGATGCAGAATCAGCGTTTTATTGTCGTTGAGATTTGTGGAACGGCGAATGATTTTTAAGGCGTCCATAAAGCGGAAGCAGGCGTCCTTATCGCTTAACCTAAATGTCAATAATCCGCCGAATCTGCCGCCAAATTGTTTTTTTGCCGTTTGGTAGTAGGGAGAATTTTTCAGTCCAGGATAATTCACAGACAGCACTTCCGGCTGCTCCTGCAAAAATCGCGCAATCTTTAGCGAATTCTGGCTGCTCTTTTCGATCCGTAACCCGAGGGTCTCCAGACCAAGAGCCTGCAAATACGCCGTATCGGGAGACATGCAGCATCCCAAATTCCGGTAAACTTCCTGACGCAGCTTGGTCATCAAGGCAAAGGGACCTGTCCGTCTTGCCTCGTCCGCTAATTTGGGGCAGTATTTCCAGTCGAAATTGCCCAGATCGATGATCAATCCTCCCACGCTGGTGGCGCCGCCGGAGATGTACTTGGTGCTGGAAAGCACTTCCACCGCTACTCCGTAATCTTTTGCCTTGAAAAGATAGGGCGTGGTTAAGGTTGAATCGAGAATCAAAGGCACCTTAAACTCCCGAGCCGTCGCGGCAAGGGCTTCAATATCCGCCACCTGCAATTGCGGATTGGTGACGATCTCCAGAAAAATTGCTCTGGTATTCTCATCGATGACGCCCCGCAAGGTCTGCGGTTGGTCCATGTCAACGTATCTTACCTCCAACCCCCAGCTTCCCAGCGTTTTTTCCAGAAAGGAAATTGTATTGCCGAACAGAAAACGGGTAGTGATTATATTCGACCCGGCTTCGGCGATTGACAAGAACAAACTTGAAATGCCAGCCATTCCGGAAGAGACGGCAAGAACTCCTGCGGCGTCAGCCAAAAGACGGACTTTCTGTTCAAAGTCTTCTACCGTGGGATTGGAAATTCGCGAATAGGCGTGAGAGGGTTTTTTGCCTTCAAACGCCAACTGAATATCGCGCGAGCTTTGGAATTCGAAAGAGACGCTGTCGTAAATCGGCATGCGCAGAGAGCCGTGAACGTCTTTTTTTGAGAATTGCCCGTGAATGGCTTTTGTGGTAAATCCTTTCATCGGGCGCCTCCTCCCATGAAATAGAGGAAATCGATTTCGTCTCCGTCATTTATTTGAATTGTTTGATAATCTTCGCGTTTAACGAATTCACCGTTCAGTTGCACGGAGACCATTTCGGGCATTTCCACTTGATTAAGAACAAGCAGATCGGCGACGGTAAAAGGTTGTTGTTTAATTTCCTGTGGTTCACCGTTTACATAGATAATCATGGCGACTCCTTTATAATTTATTATTTTGATCGATTTGGTCAACTTTCAATAATAAAAAAAATTAACTGTTTTAGTTAAAAATAAGTGTTGTCCGTCGGACATTTTGTTTTTTAACAGGCTTTTTCGGGTTTCCGGAGCGATGGTGTTTTTTTAGGTCGTTTACGACCTTTAAAAGTTCCGCTTAACACTTATACCATTAACGCTTAACAAAAAAGTTCTCCGAGGTCGTTTACGACCTTGTAAAAGCCCCTTTAGGGGCTTGCTCAAGACTGTTTAACAATTAAGCGCCAGTTTCCAAATGTCAAGCAAAATTTTCAAAGACCGGTTAAATACAAAAATTGATCTCCTGCTCCTATTCTTGCCGCTCAAATACAATATTTTCAAACAAAAATGGCAATTTCTCTTTAAAATCTTTCTTCGCTAATAAAAAGCACTTCCGCGCCGCCGGAACAATGCCGTTTTTTTCAGGTCGTTTACGACCTTTTAAAAGCCCCTTTAGGGGCTTGGTCAAAACTGCCTGCCAATTAAAAGTCAACCCCCAAATGTCAAGCGAAATTTTTCAAAGACCGGTTAAATACAAAAATTGATCTCCTGTTCCAATTTTTGCTGCTCAAATACAATATCTTCCAACGTAACCGTCAACCTTTTTTTGATATCTTGCTCTACATTATAAAAAACATTAGCCAGCGCCTGCACCTGTAATTTGGATGAAATGTCAACTCCGCCTTCAAGTACTTCCAACACCTGAAAAAGCGTAATATTGCCCGGCGCGTCAGCTAACTGATAGCCGCCTTTGTTTCCACGAACACTCTTGATTATTCCGTGGTGAACCAGCCGGTTAAATATCTGTTCCAGATAATATTTCGGAATATTTGTTTCTTCGGCTATGTTCTTTATTTGCAGAACGCCCGTGCCGTAATGTTTGGCTAATTCAAAAATCGCCACTAACCCATATCGTGTTTTTGCCGAAATCGACAGCATAAGCTCTCCTTATCATCACCAAATTTAAAAATCACAAGTAAATTAAGTAACTTGATGGGAATTGTCAAGTTTAAATCGCTTTTATGAGAAAAATATTTTAATAATCAATGGTAAGATTACGCTCCCTGAGCCTGTCGAAGGGCAGCACCACAACAATATTCATCCGCAAACCATACCTGTCGTAAACATAATATTCCGGCAGCATCATCAGCCGTTCGAAAGAAAAACCCGCGCAAACAGCTAAAACAGCGGCGTCCAAAAAATCGTCAACGCCTATTCTTCTGCTTCTCATTCTCCCGAACGCCGATCCGATATTTGATTCGATTTCGGGAAGATACCGCATCAGAACAGAAAACCGTTCTTGTACCCCCTCCCGCCTGTGCTTAGAAAACAAAAGATCTCGCCCCCCGTTTAAAGCCTGAAAACACAACTCCGGATGCGATTCCCAAATCCGCTCCCGCAGCTTCAACGAATTCCGCAAAAACCGATCCAGCTCGCGGATTTTAGGAACAATATTCCACGCTTGAATCGAAATCTTTTTTCCGCACTTTTCAAAATTAATTGCGCAGGCTTCTTCGTAAGTTGGCGCGTAAACAGCGGCTCGGCACGGAGTCAAAAAAATCGAAGCCGCCCGTTTGCCCAATTTCTCTCTGGCGAGTAAATCACATTGACGATAAAAATCATCTTTCAAACCAAACGGCATGTCAATAAAAATCTGAGTATTCTCAGCAGCCCGACCCCGAAGCTCATCCAAACTGCTCAAAAAACAAAATTCAAGACAGCCATCCGGATAAACAGTTGCCTGTATCCAGCCGCTCGCGCAGCCGTCAATACCCATCGACGGTAATTTATCCATTAAACCGCCCGCCGTCTCCGAAATATGATTAAAACAAAACAGGCTCCGCCGAACGACAGAGCCTGTTAAATTTGAAGACTTTTTATTAGCGCAGCAAAAGCATCTTCTTTAAAGCGCGATGTTCTCCGGCTCGTAAACGATAAACGTACATCCCGGAACTCACACCGCGAAGCTGATCGTTGGTCCCGTCCCACACAACCCGATGCACCTGCCCGGGTTCCATCACGGCATCCTTGTACAAAGTCCGCACCTTTTGACCTATCGAATTAAACACCTCCAGTGTAACCGGACCCTTTTTTTCGAGAGTGAACATTATTGTTGTACTCGGATTAAACGGATTGGGATAATTGCCAATCAAAGCAAATGTATTCACCGCCGCCGGACTTCGCTCCAAATCGGACACCAGATTATTGGATTCGATATCATCGATTGCCCAGCCCCAGCCCGTTGTGTTAGCGTCGGAGTACAGTTTAAAACGAATATAAACCTTTGTGTCAAGAGGATAGTAGTTGGTTAAACTAACGTCATGAGTGCGATACATCGATTCGTCGCCGTCGTTACCGTTATTGTAGGCGGTCTCCCAGGCGGAATCGTATCGGGAATCGTAAGGATCGACAATTATTGTCCAATTATCGCCGTCATCTGTGGCTTCTACCGTAACGTAATCCCAGAAATTTTCATCGGGATAAACCGATCCGGCTTCGCCCGGTTCGATAATCGCCACGTCGCTGTAACGAAAATAAGCTCCGGATTTCAGAGTAATCGGCGTACCCAGATAAGAAAGATACGTCGTTTTTTCGGAGTAAGGATGCGGCGAATGCAAAGCGGGAGTAGAAAAGCCCGTGACATCCTGAATCTGAAAATCTCCGAAAAAGGTCGAATTGTAATCGTCAAAATTTTCCAGAAGCGTATCCACAGCAGCGTAAATATTATTGCTTTTCTCATCGCTGGAATTCGGCGCGCCGCTTTTGTAACCGACCACTTTTGCGGTAACATATTCGGGCGGATTTGTGGAGTAAAGCCCGAAAGTATCTTTTCCGGCAGGAACGGTAAATAATTTGTCAACAATCAGATTATTGACGTAAACCAAAGCCGAATCGTAATCGGAATTGGCGGTAAATCGAATCTTTAGAATGCCTGTATTAGGATTGGGAACCGTAATATCCTGCAAAGACGGAGCAAGAGGCGGCCACGCATCAAGCTCATCCCTATGCACAGACCAGATACCCCGTCCGTGAGTTGCCGCCACGATCTCTTGATTCACAATTTTTAAGCGGCGAATGGAAACGGCGGGCAGACCGTTGTTCGAATATTGCCAGCTGTTTCCGGCATCGTACGAAATAAACAAACCGATATCGGTGCCGATCCATATTTCACTGGTGTCAAACGGCATTACCAAAACGGTAAACACGGGCACATCAGGCAGATTATTGGTAATGTCTGTCCAGGTTTGGCCCAAATCCCGCGTGCGATAAATTTTCCCATAACCCGAAGAACCGATGGTCAAAAAAGCCGTACTGTCCTGTGTGGGATGCGTTGAAATTCCTGTTAAATATGCGTGAGGACTGCCCGCAGGCTGGGTAACCTGGCTAAAGGTTAAACCGCTGTCCGTCGAAACGTTTGTGTAAATGGTTGTGCTTCCCGTCCACACAATGTTCGAGCTAGCTTCGGAAACAGCTATTTTAACGCGCGTGTATCCGTTGTAATTTGCCGTGACCTCGTTCCAGTTATTCCCACCGTCATTTGTCCAATAGAACTTATTATTATCCCCGGCTGTAAACAACTTATCGGAATTGTCCGGATCCATCGCCAATGGGGTATGAAAAATATTGCTTTCCGGTAAATTATTATTGATAGAAACAAAATTGTATCCACCGTCCGTTGACTTGTATATACGCGTGTTGTAAAGCGTGCCGTAAACAATGGAAGGCTCTGTTTTATTCCAGGCGCAATCAAAACCGTCGCCGCCTATTACCCTTGACCAGCTCGATGTGTTGTTTGGCTCGTCAGGAGAACGATGCGTCCCGTTATCCTGAGTTCCGCCGATAAAAGCATTAACTCCCGGATGCCGATCCCCATCGTAATACTGCGTCACATTATAGTTGTTATCCTTGCTTTCCCAGGTGCTTCCCATGTCGGAGGAATAAAAAACGCCCCCGTCGTTTCCTGAGATAATGGCAAAATTACTGCTCCCGTCCTTAATGGTTACTAACGCGTGCTGATCGGCGTGGACGTAAGGATATCCGGCTCCGGAATACCAGTTGGTCAATTTATCGACGGACATCGTCGCCCCGTTAATGGTCACCCGATAAATATCAATACCTCCGACAAATACGATATCAGGGTTTAAGGGACTTACCACCAGAGCGTTATCGTACCATCCCTGCCCGCCGAGCCAGTTTGTGGAATTACCGTAGTTAAACCAGTTATTCCCGGCATCTGGCGAACGGAAAAATCCCAAAAGACCCGAATTTCCGTCCACTGGCGAAGCATAAACAATATTCGTGTCCGTTTCCGAAATCGCCATCTCAATGCGGTAATGATCTACAATCTCTTCGCTCACGTAATTCCAGGTCAATCCGCCGTTTGTCGATTTGTAAATCCCTCTTGAATTTACGGCTATGAATTGTGTGTCCCATCGCAGGGGATTGGCAATAATTTGCTGAACACGGCTCCCGTTGTTAAAAACTTCCGTCCATGTGTTCCCCCCGTTTTCGCTGCGATACACGCCGCTGTTAGTAGCCACGACCAAAGTGTCGGGATGCTGCGGATGAACAATCAGACGATTCACATAACGAAAATTAGAATTGGATGCCGTGCTGCCGATTTGCGTCCATGTCTCGCCGCCGTCGGTCGATTTAAAAACACCGTCGCCTATAATGGCGTCGATGTTGTAAAAACCTTCTCCTGTGCCGGCATACAAAATATCGGGCTGATCTCTGCAGATATCAATAGCCGTAACCGAAAGCACTGGCAAATCGTCGGTAACGGAGCGCCAGCTACTTCCGGCATCCGTTGATTTCCATATTCCTCCGCCTACAGCACCCGCCCACCAGGTGTTACTATCGTTCGGATGCACAACAATAGACCGCGTACGACCGCCAAAATTGCCCGGTCCCCTTTCCACCCAATTTAAAGCAGCCGCTTTGTACAATACAGGCTGGCTTTGCAGCGCCGCCCTCTGTGCTCTAAAACGCCAGCTTCCCGTGTAAGAAAATGGCTCTCCGATCACTGAACGAAGCGCAATCTCTTCTTCCATGGCTTCATCGGGCTTGTCGGGTCGAGGACGTTTTTTCTTTAACTTCTTTTGCTCCAGTAAATAAGCGTTCCAACCCTCCGACGTGCTTAAATCAAATCGCGGTTTTGTGTGGCTTGGTCCTTTTGAAAGGGGCTTTATGAAAATCCACAACCCCGCGATGGATAGAACTAAAAGTATTGAAAACAATTTCCTCATGGGTGATCTCCGTTTCTTAACTAAATCGGTTAGTTTGATTCTTAAAATAAATCGTTAAAGGCTCTGTAATAGCTATTTGTGACTAAATAAAAATAACTCATAAATTAATCAACAAATTTTAATCTTCGAATTATGGATTTGTAACCAAAAACTCAATATAATATTTTTAAATTGAAATAGGCATTATTCAAGATCACAAAATTCCTTTTAATCGATTAATCTGCAGGATTAATCTCGAAAAACAGCCGTTTTTTTCGACCGACTCCGATCGATGTGCAAAATTATCCCAATGAATATCAACAGGTTATTACACAATTTTCCTTTGCCGGGCGCTAAAACCATTCTCTGCGTCACAATCCCCGTTAAAATTATTGTTCGCAAAAAATCGTCAGTTATTGCGTTAAAAGCGTTCGTCGGATCAAAAAATTCTAAAAATATTTCAATACTAACCGAAAATGATAATAAGTTAATACGGAAAATAAACTATTCTTGGGGTGTCCTTTCGCCTTATTCTATTTCACAACGGAATAAATCTGTAATCAGGGAAAAGGTCGCATCCCGCTCGAAGGAAATGAATATCGGTCAATTTTAAACCCGTCTTGGGAGGAGAAATTCATTGCTTTTTAAATTTTTTCCCGACAAAAAGAACGCTATTGTCCTGCTGTTAGCAACAACTTTCGTTCTTTTTTCAAATGAATGCTACTCAAATGATATCGCTAATTTAAACCGCCAAATTCAAACAACTTCCAGTGATAGCGGCAAGGCTAAGCTGCTAAGCAAAACAGGCGATTACTATTTCCAAAAAGGATCGTACGATTCGAGTCTCATTTATTACCAAAAAGCCTCGCAATTATACGATTCATTAGGAAAGTCGATTCCAACCGGAATGATGTATTTAAAGCTAAGAAAAAATTACGAAAAATTACATAAAAATAAAGACGCCCTGATTTTTGCCCAAAAAGCAAAAGATCAATTTGAAGCGGTTCACAACGATAGCCTGATTGCCAAATCTTTAAGCTTAATCGGTAGAGCCAGATGGAACATGGGAAACTTCACCGAAGCGCTCGATGCTTATCTTGCCTCGGAACGCCTGTTTAAATTATTGAACGATACGGCTTCTCTTGGGGAAGTTTATAATGCCATCGGATCCATTCACTGGTTCCTTGGCAATTACGATATCGCCCTCGATCACTACCAACGATCGCTGAAAATAAGAGAAACGCTGCAGGAGAATGATAAAATTGCTTTAACATTGAATAATATCGGACTTGTTTTTCAGGATTGGGGACAAATCGACGAAGCGATTCCCTATCATAAAAAAGCCTTGACCTTAGCGAAAAAAATCGACTACCCTTTCGGAAAAGCATATTCCCAGATTAATCTTGGCATAATCTGGACAAAGAAAGGTCAATATCAAAAAGCGCTTCGACTGTTTAAAAAAGCCTCAAAGTACTTTTATGATCTAAAGGATCCCGCCGGCGTTGCCTATATTGAAAAATTTCTGGCGGACGTTTACGACAGATTAAATCAAAACGAAAAGGCTTTTGAATATTATCAATCTTCCATGAAAAATTCGCAAAAGGTAAACAATATTTTTCGAACCACGGTCGCCCAGTTTAATATCGGAAGAATTTATAAAAAAATGGGCGATAAAGACAGGGCTGAACTTTTTATTCGTCAAAGTTTGGTAAACTCTAAATTACACAAATATAAAACTTTGATTAAAAAAAGTTATGAGCTTTTGGCAGAGATAAACGAAGAAAGAAAAAATTACAAACAGGCTCTTGAGTATTTCAAATTGGCAACCGTTTATAACGACAGCATTTTTAACGAACAAAAAATAGCCGCCATCAGCGACCTGCAACTCAGGCTAAAATTTGAACAACAAGAAAGAGAAAACGCCGTTTTACGCAAAAATAATAAAATTCAGGAATTAACTATTTCGCGCCAGAAGCTGCAGCGTAACGCGTTGATTATTATTCTGGGTTTAATTCTTATCACATTGATATTAATCATCCATAAATGGTATATTGCGCGAAACATAAACGCTTTATTAAAAAAACAAAACAAAGAAATCAAAGCCATTAATCGGGAAAAAGAAAAACTCATAAACGAATTAAAAGAAGCCCTGGAAAACGTGGACCAGCTCGAAAATTTACTCCCGATTTGCGCTTCCTGTAAAAAAATCCGCAACGATGAAGGGTATTGGAGCTCGGTTGAAGATTATATCTCCAAACATTCGAATATCAAATTCTCTCACGGCATTTGTCCCGACTGTATGATGAAGCTTTATCCCGAATATTACGATGACGTTCAAACGAAAGGGGAAAAAACAGACTAACTGAGTTACCGTTTTCTCCTTCCGGTTTTATTACGCTTGATTTAAAAATTACGGAAAGATTCAAAAAAATTATTTATTGCCTTTGCAACAATTTTCCAAAAAGAGAAAACGCCGCCCGCTTCGTAAGCGGACAGCGTCTTAATAACCGAACCGCCGAAGGCTCATCTGTTTTTCTCGTTTTTGAACAGAGCATCCACCAAATCTTCCACCAATCCTTCTTTGGGCACAAACGGAATGGTGATATGCCCTTTATCGGCATTTTTTTCATTCCACTTTTTAGCGGTTTCGATGGCATTGGAATTCCGCGCCCAACTGCGTCGGGCAATACCGCCCATCACATCCCATGAAATGGCTTTTTTGATGATTTCATCCACCCGTTCGCTGCCGTCCAGCACAAGACCAAAACCGCCGTTACGTGCTCTGCCGATTCCGACGCCGCCGCCGTTGGAAAGCACGACCAACGTCATGCCGCGCGCCACATTTCCGGCAAAACACTGCACCGCCATATCTGCTGTAACACGGCTTCCGTCATAAATATTGGCTGTTTCACGGAAGGGAGAATCCGTGCCGGATACGTCATGATGATCGCGACCGATTATCACCGGTCCTATTTCGCCCTTGCGCACCATCTCATTAAACTTAAGCGCAATTTTCATCCGACCTTCTTCGTCCGAATACAAAATACGCGCCCTGGTTCCCACAACCAATTTGTTCTGCTCTGCGGTGGCAATCCAGTGGTAATTATCTCGGTGCAACGAACTTAATTTGGGGTCAATGCACTCCATGGCTGCGCGGTCGGTTTTACGCAAATCCTCATCCCTGCCGCTTAAACACACCCAGCGGAAAGGTCCGAAACCGCGGTCAAAACAAATAGGTCCCATTATATCTTCCACATACGAGGGCCAGATGAATCCTTCGGAAGTGTCGCGCTTGTTTTTTGCGATCTCCTTTTCTCCGGCGTCAAAAACCGAAGCCATAAAGCTGTTTCCGTAATCCCAAAAATGCCCGCCCTTGTCTGTTAATCTCTTCAAAACTCTAAAATGACGCCGCAGCGACTCGTCCACCAATTCTTTAAAACGCCGCGGATCTTCTTGAATCAATTTGCGCCCTTCTTCAAACGTAACGCCCGCGGGCGTGTATCCGCCTTCGTAAACCGCGTGACACGAAGTCTGATCGGAAAGCAATTGAACGTCAATGTCGTGTTTGTCAATGTATTCCAACAAATCCACGATGTTCCCGTGATACGCTATGGAAACGGATTCTTTCTTCTTTTTGTACTCATCCATCCACAGGGCAATCTGATCAAGATCATCCGAAATTTTACCGACCCAGCCCTGATCGTAACGGGTTTTGATTCGGCTGTAATCCACTTCGGCAATCACTCCGATTCCCCCGGCTATTTCAACCGCCTTCGCCTGCGCGCCGGACATCCCCCCCAATCCAGACGACACAAAAAAGACCCCGTGCAAATCGTCTTCTTCCGGAATGCCTAAATACAATCTGCCGGCATTCAAAATGGTAATGTAAGTCCCGTGCACAATCCCCTGCGGTCCGATGTACATCCAGCCGCCTGCCGTCATTTGTCCGTAATTGGAAACGCCCATGGCTGCCAGTTTCTGAAAAGTTTCGGGATTGTCCCATTTACCGACTATCAAACCGTTTGTGGAAATAACTCTCGGCGCGTTGCGATGGGAAGGAAACAAACCCAGCGGATGACCCGAACTGACCACCAGAGTTTGATCTTCGCGCATGATTTCCAGATATTTCTTGATCAACAGGTATTGCATCCAATTCTGACAAACCTGACCCGTCTCTCCGTACGTTACAAGTTCGTACGGATACAACGCCACGTCAAAATCAAGATTATTGTCGATATTCACCTGCAAAGCCCGCGCTTCCAAAATGCCTTTGTACTCATCGACTGGCTTGCCGTAAATACGTCCCTCGGGACGAAAACGATAGCCGTAAATTCTTCCCATGGTGCGTAATTCTTCCAAAAACTCCGGAGCCAAAGTCTCATGCAGTTCATCCGGGATATAACGCAGCGCGTTCTTTAACGCAATAACCGTTTCATGCTTTGTTAAATTAAAGCCGCGGCTCGGCGCCCGACGAACGCCGGGTACAAATTCTTTCTCGGACGGTAATTCCGAGGGTAATTGAATTGTAATAACTTCGTTTGTGTTGAGCTCTGATAGATTCATGATCTTCTCCAAAGATTTTTCGCACAATTTATTCGTTCCTAATTTAATAATTGAGAACAAAGAAGTCATTAAAAAATCAATGTTTTTTTTATTTTAAGTCGGCTGAAATTTAACTAAAAAAACTTCTCCGATTTTAAATCAAAGCAGGCTAACCCAGTTTATCGCAAAAACAAAAAGTAAAAACCTAAAAACCGGAGACGCCGGGCACACAATCTCTTGCTTTTAAAAGTACTTTTGGCTACACTTTTATTTATTGAATATTTTGGATCAAAGATAATG
>JAJRSN010000188.1 GCA_024278715.1 Calditrichota bacterium | reverse complement strand
TTCCAACGATCTGCCGTGGCGTTATAATCAGCGGGTTGTCCATATCGAAGTGGATGAGCAGGGCAGGCTCGATTTGGATGATCTGCGGAATAAGCTGGATGAATTCAACGGGAAAGTGCGTCTTGTGGCGGTAACCGGAGCTTCGAATGTAACCGGATACATTAATCCGGTTTATGAAATCGCAAAAATGGCGCACGAGCACGGCGCCGAAATTCTGGTCGATGCGGCGCAATTAGCCCCGCA
The DNA here is from genome assembly GCA_024278715.1 of Calditrichota bacterium. Lineage (GTDB taxonomy): Bacteria > Calditrichota > Calditrichia > Calditrichales > Calditrichaceae > Caldithrix. Next base: position 9,277 of record JAJRSN010000188.1, on the reverse strand, counting down.
CAGGGCTCTTGATTTAAAGCCTCAGGATGATCCCGGGCATATCGATTATCTGGCGCTTTCGGCTCACAAAATTTACGCGCCTTTCGGGCAGGGCGCTCTGGTGGCTAATAAGGACGTTTTTACCCGGGGAAATCCGGATCAGGTAGGCGGCGGCGTGGTTGATGTGGTGGATAAAGATTATGTTTTTTGGTCGGAACCGCCCGAAAGGGAAGAAGCCGGAACTCCCAATGTTATAGGCGCTCTGGCTTTGGCTAAGGCTTTGCAGGTCGTCGATGAAATCGGCATGGACAAAATCGCAGAGCATGAAATGAGGTTAACAAGCTATGCCCTGAAAAAATTAAAAAAGCTACCGGGTATGACAATTTACGGTTCGGACGACGAAAACGACGTTGAAAACCGATTGGGAGTAATTACATTCAATCTCGAAGGATTTTATCATGCCTATTTAGCCTCGATTCTGAATTACGAATATGCCGTCGGAGTGAGAAACGGCTGCTTTTGCGCGCATCCCTATCTTAAAAGATTGTTGAAAATTACACCCGAAGAAAACAAGGCTTACGAAAAACGCGTATTAAATCACGATCGAAGCCAAATTCCCGGCGCCATTCGCATGAGTTTCGGAATGTACAATAACGAGGAAGAAGTCGATATCTTTGTGGAAGCTCTGCAACGAATTCAACGCGGCGAAATTAAAGGCAGGTATGTTCAGAATATTCAAACCGGAGAATACCATCCCGAAAATCTGGAATCGGATTATGACAAATATTTCAGACTATAAATCTCATGACAGAATATCCGTTTAATCTTAATTTGTTCGGGCAAGATAAAGTAATTACCGTTTAATTAATAATAAGTCAATTTTCAGGTAAAAATTTATGACAAATAAAATCTATTACCAGAACCCATATACGCAAAAACTTTTAGCGAAAATTATTGAACAGCGGGAAAAAAACAATGAGCGCTGGCTGCTTTTGGATCAAACCGTTTTTTACCCGGGCGGAGGAGGTCAGCCTCCCGACCGCGGAACTATCGACGGTAAGCGAGTTCTTGATATCCGGGAAAAAGACGGAAATATTTGGCATCGGGTGGAAGCGCCGGAGAATTCATGGGAACCGGGTAGCGTGGTTGAATTAAAACTAAATTGGCGCCATCGCTATTATCAGATGCAGCAGCATACCGGGCAGCACTTATTATCTGCGGTTCTGGATAAATTTGATCTGCCCACCGTTTCCGTGCATCTGGGCGATGAGCATACCCTTATCGAAGTTGACGGTCCCGTGCCGGAAACAGCGCGGTTTAAAGAAATCGAGACCGAAGCCCAGAAAATTATTGCGCGGTCTTTGCCCGTTAAAATCCATTTGGTGACAAAAGAAGACGCGGAAAAATATTCTCTGCGTCGTCCGCCAAAAGATTTTACGAATTTGCGAATTGTCGAAATAGACAAGTTCGATTATTCGGCTTGCGGGGGTATCCATGTTTCTTCGACCGCGGAGGTGGGTCTGGTTAAAATCATCGGCTGCGAAAAAATCCGCGGACATGCAAGAGTAAAAGTATTGCTTGGTCAGCGGGCGTTTCATTATTTTGACGAGCTTCATCAGGTAAATTTGCTTTTGAAAGAAAAACTAAATACCGATCACACTCAGTTTAACGATCGGATTACCCTGTTGCGGGAAGAGATCAGTTATCTGAAGAAACTCAAGAAATTCTATCATCAATATTATGTTGTTTACAAAAGCAAACAATTAGCCGAAGAGGCGGTTGAAAACTTAGTGGTTTTGCGTTTGGAAGAAGGCGAACAAAGCGACGCGGGAGAAATCGCCAAAAAACTGAGCAAAGATTTTGGTAAAGTCGCTTTTATTCAATTTGACCGACGCTTCTTTTTAACCTCGCCTTCGGAAGAAAGGTTGAATACAATAAAGTTTTTACGGGAACACGCCGAAACTCTTGAAATAAAAGGAGGCGGACCGCAGGGCTTTTGTCAGGGAATTATGAACCGGAATAATTTGCAACAAATTCACGAAACGCTTAAAATCAGTTTGAACAGGTAAAGACGCTATTATTGAATTGAGTAAATTTAACCGATTTGGGAGATCACAGAATGAGTGGGATTAAAGGCATTGTTTTGTTGACCCGTTTAAATTTTGTAGAACATCATTACGGAAAGTACGGTCTTAAAACATTTTTCGATAAAATGGATGTTGATAAAGAAAGTCCGTTATTTCAACCCATTATGATTTCCAAAGATTATTCGGAAGATATTTTGTCGAATATGGATAAGGTATTGCTGAACGAGTTTTTTGAAGGAAATTTGAATCGTTTTTATGAATTAGGCGTCTGGAATACCAAACACTTAATGCCGACCTATTTTCAGATTTATATTGACGAAAAAAATCCCGGCGGCTTTATTGAACAAATGGCGCGTTTACGTCCCTATTTAATCGGTCTGGGCGAGATGAGCGTGAGCGCCATTGAAAGCAACGAATATTTTGTGTTGATTAATTATGGGCAGGAGTTTCCGGAATCAGCCCGCTTGAGCGAACTGGGATTTCTGGAAGAAGGCTTGCGTTTGTGCGGCGCAAAAGAGGTTAAATCAAAAATCGAAGAAAAAGACGAAACATCGGTTGAATATAAAATTAAGTGGAAATAAATAATGCAACCTTACACTGTCATTAATGGCGATATTAAGTCATCAAGGAAGATGCCCAAGATGGAGCGCTATGAATGGCAGTTATTTATGAAATCGGCTATTGTTCAGCTTAACGAACAATATCAAGCCCTGATCGAAGCACCCTTTATGATTACAAAGGGAGATGAGTTCCAGGGCGTGCTGAAAAAGATGTGCGATGTCAATAAAATTATCTGCAAATTTGAACGGCTTATTTATCCCTTGCAGGTACGATTCGGAGTGGGCTATGGGAATATCCAGAAAATGGGCAGCAAAATTCCCATTGAAATGGACGGACCCGCATTTCATCGCGCGGGCGAAGCATTGAGCATCGCCAAACAGAAAAAAAGGGTGGTTTGGTTCAATACCGCTGCTGTGAGTTTTGATTTAACGGTCAATACTATTTATCAGTTAATTTTTGCCATCAAATCGCGCTGGAGCAAAACAAGTTACAATCGTTACTGGAAATACAAAGAATTCGGAACCTACGACCGGGTGGCTCAGGCGGAAGGAGTGACCCCTCAGGCGGTTTGGGATTCGTTACACAACGCCCGTGCCATGGACGTTATCGAAGCGGAAAAGGTGCTCGAAGAAATCTTTAAAAAACGCGATATCGATATGGTTTTGGCTTCTAACGCTGATATAGTTGATTCATCTTTCTGATTGAAACCACCAGTAAAATCAATCCGGTCAAAAGCAGAAGCGGATTTACATGTCCCCGCCATTCGTACAAGCTTATAGCCTCGGGACTTTCGACATTGATGATTAAAACGCCGATTAAATTGTAAATTCCGTGAACGATAATCGCCGGAAATACCGAATCGGCTCTCCAGGCGACAAAACCGATGATAACCCCCACAATAAAAATCTGAATAGCCCAGTAGGGATTTTGATGAATAAGAGTCCAGGCGATTGATGTGAGCAATACGGCTCTGGTGATATCGCCCTTTTTCTCCAGGGCGATTTGTAAAAAGCCTCTGAATAAAAACTCCTCGGAAATGGCTGCGATAACCACGGCGCCGGTTATAATCTGGATCAACTCCCAGTTGTTGTTTGCTTTTAGAGGAAGCAGCATCTCCTCCAGCCATTCCGGAGAAGGAACGATCATCTGAACAAGACGGTCCAATTCATCCCCGACAATAGTGAGAGCTATGCCCACTGCAACGCTCAGCACAACCATGGATAACGGAATGGGTTTTAAGCGAAATACCTCGCGCAGGGGGTATCCTCTAAGATGCGAGTACAGCAGGGGAATAACCAAAAACAGGATGCCGCCGAAAATATAGATAAAACGCGCCCTCTCCATCATTTCAACCGGTTTTTCCGCTCCGCTGAATATCCCGTAAATAAAAATGAGGATGATAAATATGAAAAACGAAGCCAAAACAAGAATCAGAGCTTCCAGCGGTTCGGGATATATTTTCTTTTCGCTCATTGTTTATCCTTTCGAATGGTTTGCTCTTGCGTCAGATAAATCTGATAGAGGAAAAGAGAGGTAGCGATAGCTAAATTGAGAGATTCTCCCGCGCCGGAGCAGGGAATTGTTAAATGCACATCGCAAAGGACGTCGAGTTCTTCGGAAAGCCCGTGAGCCTCCGATCCAAAGGCAAGCAAAAGTTTATCGTTTAAAGCGAGATGAAATCCGTTTAGAGGATCGCCTTTTCGAACGGTGGCGCCGACGAGTTTGTAACGCTTTTTTTGTTTTAACGTTTTAATATCATCGGCGCAAACATCTTCCACCAGCGCAACACGGGCAATGCTTCCGGCGCTAGAACGCACAACTTTGGGCTGGAAGGGATCGACGGATTTTTTGCCGAGAAGAACGGTATTCCACCCAAACCAGAGCGCGCTTCGAATAATGGCGCCAAGATTGCCGGGATCGCCGATCTGTTCCAGATAGATCACTTTATCGGGAAGCGCAACCGAAGAAAGCGAAAACTTCGGCTGAGCGGCGACGACGGCTATTCCCTGCGGAGTTTTTACGTCGCTGATCAAGGCGAATTCTTTGGAATTTAAAGTAAAAATCGCTTCGCAATTTAGCCGCGGCAGTTCGTTTAAAAGAGCTGTCTGCTTTTCTTCCAGGAGAATGTACTTTATCTTAAGGTCTTTCGATTTGCACGCTTCCCGAACCGCCCGTAAGCCGCTTATCAAATACAACCCCTGCTCTTTGCGGAATTTTTTTTGTTGCAATCGGCGAAAAAACTTAAGCTTATTTTTACTGACAGGCGTAAGCATCAGTCTCTGTTATCGGTTAATAGTAAACTCTCTTTGGAATAGCGGCGCCAGATGTCTTCTCTTGCTACCATCCCCAAATAACGCATGTTTTTTGTGGACTCGACAACCGGCAGTAAATCAGAATCATCGATTTCCATCTTTTGCAAGGCTTCTTCCAAAGTATTGTTCTTTTCCAGAACAAAGATATTCTCGCTCATGATGTCGGTTGCCAATAACAAAGGCGCCACATGCCGATCGAACAGCACAGGTCGAAGGTCGCGCAAAGAAATCGTTCCGGTCACCCGATTGCTTTTATCCAGCACGGGCAGCGTTGTGTAATGCGATTCCATAAAAATATTCAAGATCTCGTCAAAAGGCGTGTATTCGTAAATTACAGGCACGTCTTCTAGCACAAGATTTGTGATCTTGTGCGTTTTGAGAATGTCAATGTTCTTACCTCCGGCGGTGCGGCTGGAGAAAAGCGAGACTTTCATCGTGTAAATGGATTCTCTTTCCAGCGCTCTTGCCACAAGTACCGACGCTACGGTTCCGATCATTAGAGGTAGTATAATTTTATAGTCTGTTGTCACTTCAAAAATCATTAACAAAGCCGTAAGAGGGGCGTGGATGGTCCCTGAAACGATTACCCCCATTCCCACAAGGGCGTAAGCTCCGGGGGGAGCGGTAATTCCGGGGAACAGTTGGTTAACAACGGCTCCGAAAAAGGCTCCGTACATTGCGCCGATAAACAAAGAAGGCGTAAACAAACCTCCGGTGCCGCCGGATCCAAGGGTAAAAGAAGTCGCCAGAATTTTAGCGATAATGAGAATCGCCAAAATCGGGATTTCCGTTCGTCCCATCAGGGCGGTGTGCGTAGCCGAATCGTCAAATCCGTACAATACCGGAAATTTGTAGGCAACCAGACCGGTTAACAAGCCGCCGATAGCCGGTTTGACATAAGCCGGAAGATTGATTTTTTCTTCGAACGCGTCTTCTATGCCGTATAGGGTTTTAATAAAAACCACGGCAAGTACGCCGCCCAAAAGACCCATCAACAGATAAAGCGGGTATTCAGCCGGACTCTGCAGAGAATATTCCGGGATCCTAAAAATGGGGCTCGAACCGATAAGGGAACGTGAGATAGCGGTTGCGATTACAGATGAGATTACAATCGGCGTAAAAACGCCGAGGCTGTAATCGCCTAAAATGATTTCGATGGAAAAAAGCACTCCGGCGACCGGCGCGTTAAAAACCGCCGCCAAGCCCGCCGCGGAGCCGCATCCCACAAGGACTTTTAAACGTTTTTGCGATACGTGAAAAAATTGCCCTATGCTGGAACCAATGGCTGCGCCGATTTGCACAATGGGACCTTCTTTACCCGCCGAACCGCCCGAACCGATGGTAGTACCGGAATTGATGGATGTCAGTATTGCCACCCGCTTTCGAATGTATCCGCCCTTGTTGGCAACCGAATCCATTACGCTTGGTATGCCGTGTCCTTTTACTTCTGGTGAAAAATAATAGGCAAGTAAGCCAACCGCCAAACCGCCGATAGCCGGATAGATAATTCTCAGATAATCGGAAAGACCGGAAGAAAAAATCGTAAATCCGGCTTGTTCAAAAAGCGCGAAATGCACGGCATCTACAATAATATTCAAAAGATAAGCGCCGAAGCCGGTTAAAACGCCCACTATGCTGGCAAGAAAAAGCAGATAAAGATCGGTGGGCGCATTTAACTTGTAAAGCGTTCGCAGCCCTTTAATCTGCCAGCTCCGGAAAATCCGTCTCCAGTTTTGCGGTCTCATTAATTTATATTGGGTTTTGGTTCTCATGTTTTATAACCGGTCTTGATTTTAATATTAAAAACAATCAGAGATTCAGCCCGCACGTTTAATCAACGGCAAATTGCGATCTCTGATGTTCGGAAGAGTCATCCTTTTCTTAAGAACAACCGACCTCGTTACTTCTTGTTTTGTTCTTTTAGAAAAGAGATCACCTCGTTAAGCGGAATATTTAATTGTTCGCCTTTGTCCATAAGTTTTACGGAAAACCGATTCTGCTTAAGCTCGTTATCTCCCAGAATAAGAACAAAGCGGGCTTTTTGCCGGTTTGCCTCCCTCATTTGCGCCTTAATGCTGCGATCCAGAAAATCCGTTTCAGCCGAAAATCCTTCGGATCGTAATCGTTTAAGCCATTTTAAGGTTTCTTTTTTGGCGTTTTCGCCCAATGCCGCAAGAAAAACATCCAGACGCGCCGGAGCCTGCAATTGAATTTTCTGTTGTTCCATGACCATTAGCAGCCGTTCCATTCCGGCGGCAAAACCGACAGCCGGAGTTTCGGGTCCCGAAAGTTCGTTTGCCAGTAAATCGTAGCGCCCTCCGCCGCAAATCGCGTTTTGAGCGCCCAGAGCGTCGCTGGTTATCTCGAACACCGTTCGGGTGTAATAGTCAAGTCCGCGAACAAGGTATGGGTCTTCGACAAACGGAATGCCCAGTAACTTTAATTGATCTTTTACCTTAAGATAATGCCGATTGCATTCGTCGCATAAATTGTCCGTTAATTTGGGTGCGTCCCGGTTTAGCCGGGCGCAGGTCGGATTTTTACAGTCGAGAATGCGCAGCGGGTTTTCTTCGTATCGCCGTTGACAGTACGGGCAATATTGATCCAATTTGGGCAAAATATAATCTTGCAGTTGTTTTTTGTACGGAGATCGACAGACGGGGTCTCCCACCGAGTTTATTCGCAGGCTTAAATTTTTAAGACCGATTTCGTTGAAAACGGTCAATGTCAGGTCGATGATTTCTGCATCCGCCAAAGGATCCGGCGTTCCCAACGTTTCTGCTCCGAATTGATGAAATTGACGCAATCTGCCAGCCTGCGGATTTTCCTGACGGAACAGGGGCGCAATGTAAAACAATTTGTTCATCGGAGCTTTGGCGTACAATTTGTTTTCGATATAGGCGCGCATAATCGGCGCGGTCATTTCCGGTTTGAGTGTTAGCTGCTTTTTGCCCCGATCCAGAAAAGTGTACATCTCTTTGGAAACAATATCAGTAAGCTGCCCGATTCCCCTAGCAAAAAGTTGTGTCTGCTCAAAAATCGGCGTTCGCAGTTCGCGGAAGTTGTAGCGATCCATAATTCTGCGGATTAAATTTTCCAGAGCCACCCATTGCGGCGTTTCCTCCGGAAGAATGTCTTGCGTTCCCTTTATCTTTTTAATCATCTCTAATTCTATCTCCGGCAATTCTTTGGTTTTATGCTGCAAATAAACGGATAAAGATAATATAAAAAAGCTATTTAAACAACTTTGAAAAAAAAGGATTTTGAAAAATTACGGTTTATTCGTTTTAACGGCGATAACAGGAAAACTAACCTCTGTTTGGTGCTCAATTTAAGTCAGCGTTTTTAATTTTCGGCGGACGATTTTAAGGGTTCCAGAATAAAAAGAAAACGTTGCTCTTTTCCGGTAATACAGCGGATTGAAGTCTGAATTTCCTCAAAACCGGGTTTGACTATTCTTAACTGATGCGTTCCGGCAGAAATGGAATCCGTCTGAAAAGGAGTGACGCCCGCCTGTTGCCCGTCGATGAAAAGTTGAGCGTTATCGGGCTCCGAGTAAACCTTTAAAACAGGCAATTTATACTCAAGAATTTTCGGAAGCCGGATTGATGATCTTTTTCCCGAACTGACGTTCAGAAGAATCGAATAGGCGTCATTGTTTTTTAAATCGTTAATTATTATGCTATGCCGCCCCTGAAGAAGATTCGGAATTAATATTTTTGATCCCGATTTTAAAAACCCCTTGTTTTGATCTACATATATTTGATATGCGGATTCGGATGAAAGAATCTCGACGCTTCCCAAATGCAAAAATTTGAGACGATTTACCAAAAGACCCGTTGCCAGAATGGTCATTAAAACAATTGCGCTTTTAAATATCCGCCAGCGTTGATTGGAAAATTTGTCAACAAAAATCGGAATGGTTGTTTGCGAGTTTGAAGGCTGGGTTTTATTGAGTTGATTGAGAAACCTGGCGAGAATGCGTTTTCGTTGGCTGCGCACCTGCCAGGGTAAAAAGCGTTCCAGATCGTTGATTAATTCGGTGGCGCTGCGATACCGTTTGTGAGAGTAATGCTGTAAACATTTTTTAACGATACGACGCAGCCTTAAGGGAATTGTGGGATTAATCCGTCCGACAGGGACGTAATTACCGCGAATAATTCTGTTTAAGACTTCGCTTTGATTTGCTCCGTTAAAAGGTTTAAGACCTGTAAGCATTTCGTAAAGCAGAACTCCCAAAGAAAAAATATCGCTTTGGGCTGTTAAAGAGTCGCCGTTCACCTGCTCGGGAGACATGTAAGCCGGGGTGCCCACTATCATGCCCGTCAGGGTCAATCG